>JBDKGF010000127.1:0-5368 GCA_039798305.1 Cyanobacteriota bacterium | reverse complement strand
CCCCCATCGCCCCACCATTCCCGGCGCCGAGCTGGGCTGGGTGAGCGACGACCTGTTCAATCTGGAGCGCTTCCCGGAACGGGTGGTGGTGGTGGGCGCCGGCTTCATCGCCTGCGAATTCGCCTGCATCCTCAATGGCCTGGGCGTTTCAGTCACTCAGCTAGTGCGGGGCGACCACCTGCTGCGGGGCTTCGATCTGGAGGCCGGCCGCGCCGTGGCAGAAGCGATGCAAGCCGATGGGATCGACATCCGTTTCACCCACAGCCCCGCCGCCATTGAAGGCAGCCCCGGCGATCTCACGGTGATCAGCCAGAGCGGCGAACGGCTGCCCTGCAACGGCGTGCTGCTGGCCACAGGCCGGCGACCATTCCTGGAAGGGCTGAATCTGGAAGCAGCCGGCGTGGCAATCGAGGGGCATCGCATCCCCGTGGATGCTGAACAGCGGACCAACGTGGCCAACATCTACGCCGTGGGAGACGTGACCGATCGGATCAATCTCACCCCCGTCGCCATCGATGAGGGCCGGGCGCTGGCCGACACAATCTGGGGCGGCAAACCGCGCCAGGTGGATCACAACCTGGTGGCCAGCGCTGTGTTCTCCCAGCCGGAACTCTCGAGCGTGGGCCTCACGGAAGAGCAGGCGATCGAGCGTTACGGCGCCGAGAGCGTGAAGGTGCATCGGGCACGGTTCCGGCCGATGAGCCAGGCCCTGCCGGCCCGTGATCCGAAGGTGCTGCTCAAGCTCGTGGTGGAGAGTGCCAGCGGCAAGGTGCTGGGCTGCCACATGGTGGGAGAGCACGCCGCCGAGATCATTCAGATGGCCGCGATCGCCATCGGCATGGGTGCCACCAAGGCCGACTTCGATCGCACCATGGCCCTGCACCCCACCGTGGCCGAAGAGTTCGTCACGATGCCGAACTAACGCTGGCGCCGCCGTGATCACTGCCCAACCGCGCACGATCCTGATCAGCGGCGCCAGCCGCGGCATCGGCCGTGCCATCGCCGAGCGCCTCCTCGCCGATGGCCATCGACTCAGTCTGGGCTTGCGCGATCCAGCCGCTTTAGGCGGCACGAGCCTGGATCCGGCGATCGCTAGCGCGGATCGCACTGGCCAGCCGCGCGTGCAGCTGCACCCCTACAACGCAGAGGATCCAGCGACGGCTGAAGCCTGGGTGGCGAGCAGTGTGAGCCATTTCGGCGCGATCGACACGGTGGTGCACTGCGCCGGTGTGTTCTCGAGAACTCCACTGCTGTTTGCGCCAGGGCAGGAGCAGGAGATTCAGCAGCTCTGGGATGTGAATGTGATGGGGCCGTGGTGGCTCACCCGAGCGGCCTGGCCCCATCTCAGCGCCCACGGCGCTGGGCGGATCGTGGTGTTGGTGTCGATGAGCGGTAAACGCTCCAAGGGGCGGCTGGCGGGCTACACCGCCAGCAAATTCGCCCTGATGGGGCTGTGCCAAACCATGCGCAACGAAGGCTGGGATCAGGGCATCCGGGTCACCGCGATCTGTCCCAGCTGGGTCAACACCGACATGGCCGCCGCCGTGAACGCGATGCCCAAAGAGGCGATGAGCCAACCCGCCGACATCGCCGCAATGACCGCGCAACTGGTGGAGCTACCCAACAGCTGCGTGCCGTTTGAGCTGGCGGTGAGCTGCAACCTCGAGATTTAGCGGATTCAACCGCTCATTCGTAGCCCAGCACCGGCTTAAGCAGCAGGATCAGCACCGGGAATGCCATCAGCAACACTGAGAGGGGCATCGCAACCAAAAGCGCTCGACCGTGATGGCCGTAAGCGGTGATCAGACACCAGCCTGACAGTGGTAAAAATAGAACCAACGCCGTGATCAAACCCGGCGAATACAACCCGGTTCGCAGAGCTGGCAACACGTGAAAGCCCACTGCATTCACCAACATCAATCCTGGCAGCAAGAGAGCGGCCGACGGCACATGCCAACCGAGGCTTCCAGCCAGTAAACCCACAGGAATCACCCCAAAACCGTTGGTGATGTAGAAGTCGCCCCAAGTAACCGGCAGACCCAGGACCTGCTCAGCCCAGGGTTGCCAGCCCAAGTCGTATTCCTCAATCACATGCAGGCCATAGGCCGCTAGGCACAACCAGAAGATGGCTTTGCCAAGAGGTGAGCCGGGATCAAATCGCTCTTTCATCCAAGAAATCCTCAACGAATAACGTCAGGGCTAGTCATCACTGCCGTGGCGGAATGCCGTAGCGCGTGCGCAACTCCTCAACCGGAACAGCGGCATCGACGAACAAATCCCAGTTGCCGATGAGGTTGCGGTTCATCTGCAAACCGCGCTCAAGTCCTTGAAACAGAACATCAGGATCGAGATCCAAGTGATGCTCACCGGTTTCAACCGGGACCACCGAGCGGCCCAGCTGAAACTCAGCCAGGACTAACAAGATCGAGAAGAAGGGATCGCTATCGCGACTCATCCCAGCCTGAAAGCCAGCCACCCCACCCTCTTCTGCAGGAGTGGTGCCATAGCCACCGAGCACATGCATGCAATCGTGGCGCGCCAGCGGCGGCGGCGGTCCACCGGGTTCCCCGGGCACTGAAAAGCCGTTGGCGTTGATGAAAGCGACATAGGCATGGCCGAGGGTGCCCTCCGGCAACTCACCCAGCGAGCGATACCGGGCAGCAAGAGCAGGGTCGCTTTGCTTAAGAGCAAAACGGGCTAACTGCATGGCTGCGTCCAATCGACCACGGCCAAGGAAATCGCGTACAGCACCCCCGAGAAAGCCTCGGCGAGCCATATCGAGCCGCACCAACCCCATCCGCTCATGGACCAAGTTGGCGTAGGTGTTCACCACAACATCACCAACGCCAAGCGCACTCGCGGCGCGACGGAGGTAGCCGAGGCGCTCGTCGCTGAGTTGACCATCCATCAGGGCCACGACGGTCATGCCTCTGAGGATGCGATCGCGCCAAATCGGATCCCTCAGCTGCTCCGCCAAATCCTCTGGGGTGAGTGGCGTCAGATGATCCAGATCAAGCTGGGGTTGATGAGCCAGGTGATCGCGGATCGCCTCAATCGTGCTGCGCTCCGCAGGATCGATGGGCTGCCCTGCGGCACAGAACTGAGCCACGCCCATCAGGGCTGCCAAACCGGCACGCGCCGTGGCCTCATCAGGCTGCAGGACAAGCTGCATCGGGCAACACAACAGCGTTTGCCCTGGGATTAGCTACGAAGGTGTGATGCGGTCAAGGCGACTGCGACAGCCAAACGAGAGCTGAGGGGGACGCTGCCCCCTCGAGCCGACTCAGCCGTTGGGCTGCAGATCCTCGAAGCGGAACACCTGGCGACCAGCCGGGGTGTCGCCGAAGGCCTCGGTTTCCACCACGCGCTCGCTCAGCACCCAAGGGCCTTCACCGGGCAGAGGCACAAAGGTGTCGGTGAAGGTGCTCTTGCCGCCGCGGGCTGCACCGGTGGCCGGATCGGCGTACTGGCTGGTGTAGCTGTGGCTGAGGTAGCCGCTACCGGTGTCGGTGGTGCTCTCGGTGAAGATCGTCACCACAGTGCCGTGGATGTGGCGATGCACCATCGTCACCACATCGCCCTTGATCCGGTAGCGATCGCCCGCGTTCTTACCGCCAACGATCACCTCGGTGCCCACGGCATCAGTGTCGCCGGCGGTGAAGGTGTTCTCGCCGTGGGTCTGCTCAAAGCTGCGGCGCACCCGGTGGATGCACACCTCCCACAGCTGGGAGGCCACAGCCTTGTGGATCTCTTCGTTGTCGATGCCTTCCACCTGGGCCTTGAGGTCAGCGCCCACGCTGAAGCTGCCTTCCACGCGCTGATCGCCCTGCTCCCAAACGCAGCGGCCGCGGTAACCGGCGAAGCCGGGCGCCCAGGTGTAGCGGTTCTCGTAGGCAGCGCGGAAAGCGGCAGTGCAGTCGCTGCCGGCAGCGATCACGGCAGGGCTGGGGGCGACGGTCACGGCGAGCACTAACGCAGAAGGCTCAGGCTACGGGGTTGAGCTGGGTGCCTGCCCAGTCCACCAAGGCCTTCGCAGCTCGCATCGCTTGCTCGGCATCCTCAGGTCCGAACACATCCATCGGTGCCGCATCACCGAGAGCATCCGGGTAGCGGGTGGGCGCATACAGCTTGTCGAGCGCTCGTGCCTGGGCAGCCCATTGGGCAGACGCCTCGCCGCCCAGTTCACGCAGAAGTGCGTTGAGCGAATGACTGCGGAGATCCTGATCTCGATCAGCCAGCAGTGCCTTCAGGCACTTTTCCGCTGCCTGCTGCGCCTGAAAACAGCTGTGACTCCACTCACCTGCATCGGCCAGAACTCCAGATGCCCGCAGATCCGCCGCGGCCTGACGCCACCAGAGCAAGGCGCGAGCCCGGGCAGATTCACGGCTCACGGAAACACCGACCCCGCCAACAGAGGCTTGGCCTCAGCCTTCACGGACCGCCAGAACGGCGAATCCCCATGGCTTGCCAAAACGGAGGGCGCTGCTACCAGCGGCTGCAGCGGCAATTGACAATCGCCGATCGCCTCAAGGGCCTGGTCGTAGGCCTGAAGCACGGGGACTCCCTCGAACCCCTCGATTAAGAGGTCGATATCGGAACGCGCACTCTGAGACCCTCGGGCCCAACTGCCAAACAGCCAGAGGCCCTGCGGTTCGAGCTGAGCAACAACACGCTCAAGCACCGGTGTTAGGGCCGGCCGAATCTCCTGGGGCAGGTTGTCCAGAACCAATGCCATGGGGAAAGAGTAGGTGGGCTCTCCTTGCGTGGTCACACTGATGCGCGACACCGTCGAGCGCGGATAGCGTTTCCGCAGCGGGCCAGATCAGCGATGGGGTACGTGCAAGCCAGGATTGAAATGAGCAATCCGCGCGAGCCGGATCTGCAGGTGATGGGGGACGACGTGCTGTTAGGGGCGGTGCCCATGGAGGACATGGACCTCACCGTTCACCCCAGCCGACAACAACTGGAGCCCGATCTGCGCAGCCCCAACATCCTGCACGCACTGGTGAAGTAAGGCCGCCTCCCCCCTTCAGCCGTGAATGTCCTGCAGAGCGTTGACCTGCAGCTGCTCCCCCTGGAGCGCAGCGATGCCTTCCACGGCGGCGCGAGCACCGGCAAGGGTGGTCACGGTGGTGACGGCGTAATCAATGGCGGCGCGGCGCAGGTATTTGTCGTCGTGGGCGGCCTGACGCCCCACCGGCGTGTTGATCACCAGCTGGATTTCGCCGGAGCGGATCGCGTCTTCGATGTTGGGGCGGCCCTCATGCACCTTCAGCACCGACTCCACCTGCAGTCCGGCCTCACGCAGGCTGGCGGCAGTGCCTTCGGTGGCCACCAAGCGGAAGCCCAGTTGGGCCAGGCGCTGGGC
>JBDKGF010000126.1:0-3202 GCA_039798305.1 Cyanobacteriota bacterium | reverse complement strand
GGCGAGGGCCTCAGACAGCTGCTGGCGCAGGCTGGAGCGCTCGCTGATGCGCACGCCCTTCACGCCGAAGCCTTCGGCCACCTGCGGGAAGTTGGGCATGCCACCGGTCATTTCGGAGGCGGAGTAACGCTCGCCGTAGAAGCTCTCCTGCCACTGGCGCACCATCCCCTGCCAGCCATTGTTGAGCACCACCACCTTCACCGGCAGGTTGTACTGGCTGAGGGTGCCCAGCTCCTGGATGTTCATCAGGATGCTGGCATCGCCCGCCACGCAGATCACCTGCTCGTGGGGGAAGGCGGTTTGCACGCCCATGGCGGCAGGCATGCCAAAGCCCATGGTGCCCAGACCGGCGGAGCTGATCCAGCGGCGTGGGCCGGTGTGCAGGAACTGGGCAGCCCACATCTGGTGCTGGCCCACATCCGTGGTGATGTAGGCCTTGGGGGCCAGCTCCTGAAGCATCGCCACCACTTCCTGGGGTGCAATGTCCCCTTCGGGGGCTGGCACCACCAGTGGGTAGTTCTGTTTCCAGCTGTGGATCCGCTCCAGCCAGGCTTCGGTGCGGCCGCCGGACTGTTCGCCGGCGGAGGCTGCGAGCATGGCCTCCAGCGCTGCCTTCACATCGGCGACCACCGGTACATCGGGCTTGCGGGTTTTGCCCAGCTCAGCGGCATCGATGTCGATATGGATCACCTGGGCTCGCGGTGCAAAGCCATCGAGACGGCCGGTGACGCGGTCATCGAAGCGTGCGCCGGCGGCAATCAAGAGATCGCACTCGGTGACGGCGAAGTTGGCGTACGCCGTGCCGTGCATGCCAAGCATGCCCACCGCCAGAGGGTGCTGCTCATCGAACGCACCCTTGCCCATCAAGGTGGTGGTCACGGGCAGGCGGAAGCGCTCCGCCAGCTGATGCACCTGCTCATGGGCGCCGCAGCTGATGGCACCACCGCCCACGTAGAGCAGGGGGCGGCGGGCCTGGCGGATCAGGGCCAGTGCCGCATCAATCGCGGAGGCGTCTGGGGTCGGGGTGGCCTTGAAGCCGGCGGGCTTGGCGCTGCCGGGCTCCACCGGGATGTAGTCGAATTCCTCAACGCCCACGTCCTTGGGCACATCGATCAGCACCGGACCCGGGCGGCCGCTGGCGGCGATCAGGAAGGCTTCGGCCACGATCCGGCCGATGTCCCGCGGGTCGCGCACCACCCAGGAGTGCTTCACGATCGGCAGGGTGATGCCGAAGATGTCGGTCTCCTGGAAGGCGTCGGTGCCGATGGCGGCCCGGGGCACCTGGCCGGTGATCACCACCATCGGCACGGAGTCCATATGGGCGGTGGCGATGCCGGTCACCAGGTTGGTGGCGCCGGGGCCGGAGGTGCCGAAGCACACGCCCACCTTGCCGGTGGCGCGGGCGTAGGCATCGGCGGCATGGGTGCCGCCCTGCTCATGGCGCACCAGGATGTGCTTGAGCCAGCCGCGGCTTTCAGCCTTGTGCAGCTCGTCGTAGATCGGCAGGATCGCCCCGCCGGGATAGCCGAAGATGTGCTCCACGCCGTGGCGGCGCAGGGAGTCCATCAGGGCGTAGCCGCCATTCACCCGCTGCGGGTAGGCCTGGTCGGGGGAATCACCGGCGGCGGCGGCCGTTGGCGAGACAGACGTAACGGTCACGACGGCAGCTGGCAGCACTCGATCTTGACCCAACCCTAAGGGCTGGCCCGGGGATTGGGCGTGCTCGTTCAGCGCCGCTGACCGCGGGCCGCAGCCATCGCCCGCAGGATGGCCGCCGGGTTGAGCCAGCGACCGCCGTAGCGCACGCCCCAGTGCAGATGCGGCCCCGTGCTGCGGCCGCTCACGCCCACGTGGCCGATCAGCGCACCACCGCTCACCCGGTTGCCGCTGCGCAGGGCCACTGCCCCGCTGCGGTAGGTGCCGTTCTGCACGCTGCCGCTCAGGTGGCAGTACAGATGTTCGTAGGGGCCGGATTGGATCAGCAGCCCCAGCCCGCAGCGTCCGTCATCGATCACCTCCTTCACCACACCGCCCCACCAGTTGCGGATCGGAGAGCCGATGGGCGCCGCGATATCGAGGCCGTGATGGGGCTCCAGGCTTCCCGACGGGCCGATGCGCTGGCCGAAGTGGCTGGTGTAGCCCGAGAACACAGCCACGGGAAAGACCCCCTGCCGCCAGCGCCTATCGGCAAGGGCCGGGGCCACCAGCAGCCAACCAGCCGCCAGGATTGTGCCTGCAGCCTTAGAGCAATCCCAGAGAGTGAAGCGGGCCACGGCCGCTGAGCAGCTCCAGCAGGAAAGCGGAGAAGCCGAGCATTGCCAAGCGACCGTTCCACACCTCCGAGCTGTTGTTCCAGCCCCAGGCCCATTTGTCCTGCGGATAGAGCTTCACTTTGGTGGGCAGGGCGGCCGCCTGATCCAGGTTCACCTCGGGCCCTTCAAGGGCGTGCTGCACCAGGTTGGCCAGGCCTTCGATGAACGAAGGGGTCGTGTCGAGAGCAGGAACACGCCGGAAGTTGGTGATGCCGGCTTCGGTGGCGATCTCCCGGTATTCGATATCGATCTCTTCGAGCGTTTCGATGTGCTCGCTCACGAAGCTGATCGGAACAACCACCAGGTCCTTCACTCCTTGCTCGCCCAGTTCATGGAGTGCGTCATCGGTGTAGGGCTTGAGCCACTCCACCGGGCCCACCCGGCTCTGGTAGGCGAGGGTGAATGGGTTGCGGTGGCCCAGTTGCTGCTCCAGCCTGTCCATGATCAGCCCGGCGCAGGCCTGGATCTCCTCTTGATAGGGGTCGCCCGCCTCCTCCACGTAGCTCTTGGGCACGCCGTGGGCGCTGAAGAACACGTGAGCCGTGGCCTGATCGGGGCAGGCCTGGATCTCCCGGGCGATCAGCTCCGCCATGGCACCGATGTAGCCGGGATCGTTGTAGTAGCTGCGGATGCAGCGGATCGGCAGGCGGGCGAAGCCGGGATCGGCCTGGCGCAGGCGTTGCAGTTCCCGGAAGCTGGAGCCGCTGGTGCTGATCGAGAAATGGGGATAGAGCGGCAGCACCACCACTTCATCCACGCCATCGGCCTTGATGTCGGCCACGGCGGATTCGGTGAAGGGATGCCAGTAGCGCATCGCCACGTAGCTGGTGGCTTCGATGCCGCGCTGGCGCAGGTTGCTCTGCAGCTCGCGGGCCTGCTGCTCGGTGATC
>JBDKGF010000125.1:0-4008 GCA_039798305.1 Cyanobacteriota bacterium | reverse complement strand
CACCGCGTTGCACCGCCGCCTGCGTGCCGATCAACGCCAGTCCATCCACCACCCCACAGGCGTCATTGCTGGTGCGCCGGGCCAACTGCCGGCCGCCGGGCAAGGTGATGCGCAAGCGCAGGCCATGGCCATCGGGCACCAACGGCTGCAGGTTGCACTCCAGCAGCGCGCGGGCAAAACCCGACACACAGAGCTGGCTGCTGCCGGCCAACACCCCCACCCCCTCGCCAGCCTCCAGCTGCAACCAGGACTGGCCGCCAACCCGCTCAGTCCAACAGGCTTCCACCCACACCGCCAGACCACGGGTGAGATCCAGGCCATCACCGGGCTGGCAACGACTGATTCCCAGTGCCCGATCCGGGGCCAGCAGGGCCGCCGCCTCGACACCCACGGGCTCCGGCTGCAAGAGGGCCCCAGCCTGATCCGGCTGCAGCACGAGGGGCACCGCGGCCGGGGCAGGCCCCTCACCGCGCAGCAGGCGCACCGCGGCCACGGCTGCCGCAGCCACCCACACCGGCAGGGTGTAGCCGGAACTGGTCATCGCAGGCCCCCGGAAGGCTGTTTTTTAAGGTGGTGGATTGCGCCGCATCGGGCTGCGCAGCCGCCTCCAGATTCGCCCCACCAGCCTCTATCCATGCAGGACAAGCTCACCCTGATGATCCCCGGCCCCACTCCGGTGCCGGAAACCGTCCTGCAGGCGATGGGGAAACATCCCATCGGGCACCGCAGCGCCGACTTCCAGAAGATCGTGCGCCGCACCACAGAGCAGCTCAAGTGGCTGCATCAGACCCAGAACGATGTGCTGGTGATCACCGGCAGCGGCACGGCTGCCATGGAAGCCGGAATCATCAACGTGCTGAGCAAGGGCGACAAGGTGCTCTGCGGCGATAACGGCAAGTTTGGTGAGCGCTGGGTGAAGGTGGCCAAGGCCTATGGCCTGGATGTGGAGGTGGTGAAGGCCGAGTGGGGTCAGCCGCTCGATCCCGAAGCCTTCCGCACCGCCCTCGAGGCCGACAGTGCCAAGGCGATCAAGGCGGTGATCCTCACCCACTCGGAAACCTCCACCGGGGTGATCAACGATCTGGAAACGATCGCCAAGCACGTGAAGGCCCACGGCACCGCCCTGACCATCGCCGACTGCGTCACCAGCCTGGGCGCCTGCAGCGTGCCGATGGATGCCTGGGGCATCGACGTGATCGGCTCCGGCTCCCAGAAGGGCTACATGATGCCGCCGGGCCTGGCCTTCGTGGCCATGAGCGATCGCGCCTGGGCCGCCGCCGAGCGCTCCGACCTGCCGAAGTTCTATCTGGATCTGGCGAAGTACCGCAAATCGGCCCACGCCGACAGCAATCCCTTCACCCCGGCGATCAACCTCTACTTCGCTCTTGAAGCGGCGCTGGAGATGATGCAGGCCGAAGGCCTGGAGGCGATCTTCGCCCGCCATGCCCGCCACCGCGCCGCCGCCCAGGCCGGCATGAAGGCGATCGGTCTTCCCCTCTACGCCGCTGAGGGCTGCGGCAGCCCGGCGATCACCGCCGTGGCACCCGAGGGCATCGACGCCGAGAGCCTGCGCAAGAAGGTGAAGGAGCGCTTCGACATTCTGTTGGCAGGCGGTCAGGACCACCTCAAGGGCCATGTGTTCCGCATCGGCCACCTGGGCTTCGTGTGCGATCGCGATGTGCTCACCGCCGTGGCCGCCATCGAGGCCACGCTGCAGGAACTGGGCCTGCACAAGGGCACGGCGGGCGCCGGCGTGGCCGCCTGTGCTGCAGCCCTGGCCAGCTGAAACAGGGGCTCATACCCGAGGGCAAAGCATGCCGACCTGCCTAGGGTCGGAAGGCATGCTTTGCCTCCCGATGCGCCGCTCTCTCGCCGTCGCAGCCGCCTGCCTGAGCCTGGCTCTGGTGGCGTGCTCCCCTGTGGAAAAGAAAAAGAAAAACAAGGTGGCGACTGAACAGCAGGCCACCGTGAATGTGTGCGATCAGCTGGTCAAGGTGGGCAGCGCCCTGGAAGCCAGCGCCGCCCTGACCCCCACCTCCACCGTGGGCGACGCCGAAGCCGCTGGCAAACAGCTGCGCACCGCCCTGAAAGGCCTGAAACAAGCTGAGGTCACCCTTGAAGCTGCCCGCGTCGAGGCCTTCCAGAAGCAGGCCAAGGCCTTCAACAAAGAACTGAAGAAGGTGTCGAAGGAGAAGCAGCTCACCCTCGATGAGGCCGCCAAAACCCTCAAACCCCAGGCGGACAGTGTGATTGCCGCGCACAAGGAACTGCAGGCCGCCGTTCAATGCACGGGCAAGGCACCAGCTGCCGCCAACTGATCCAGCCGCAGGTTGCTATGGTTGGCCAGCCCGAAGTTGCGAGTCATCGCATCAGGCAGGCCAACCAATCTGAGGATCAATCTTCAGATTTGCGGGTGTAATTCAGTGGTAGAATGTCAGCTTCCCAAGCTGAACGTCGCCGGTTCGAGCCCGGTCACCCGCTTGCCAGGAACAATCCACAGCCATCACCCCATCGAGCTGTGGCGTGATGGAGAGAACATTGTGCTCAGTTGCGCGGTTTGATCAGCTGCAGCACCTGGGGGCCGACGCTGCCAGCTCGGCGCTCACAATCCAGGGACTGCAGAATCAATCGCGCCGCGGTTTCGATCTCACCGGAGGCAGCGGCCAGCTCTGCAGCTGCGGCGTGGATACCCGCCTCTTTCAAAAGGTCTTCGCGGCGAGCGGCAGGTGCCGGAGCCTGACGTGTCGCTTGCATGCGTCGACTTTGGCGTGAATCGATGTTAACGGGCGTGGTGCAGAACCAAGCAGCACGCCCATGCCGATCACGGAATCACAACAGTGACGCAGCCGAGGCTTGAACGCCGGAACGATCAGGTTCCGGGCTCTTCGCGGTTGCCGCCGAGTGCATCGATCTGATCGCGCAGTTGATCCACCCGTTGTTGATCGCCGCGGGTCATCGCCACCGCCAGGGCGAACTCGAGCTTTTCGAGTTGATGACCGCCTTCGGCATAACGACGGTTCTGACAGGCCGGAGAGCCCGAGGCTTTGCCGGCAGCCGCGGATGGAGCGGTGGCTGGAGCGGTGCGATGGCTGTTGGAGAAGGCCATGGTTCGCTTTCTTTTCATTGTGGCACCGCTGCCAAGGCATGGCTCAGGCGGCCTGAGCGTCCTCGTCCAGCAGCGTGCGGCAATCGGCCAACAGGCTGGCCACCCGATCCAGGCGCTGCAGATCATCGGGATCCGGCTCGGGCTCGGCTGCAAGCCGATTCAGCTGCAGCTCCATGGCCGCCAGGCGCTGCTCCAGTTTCACCAGACGCTGCGAGAGCGCCGAGACGGTTTGGGCCAGATCCTCCGTGGTTCGCGTGATCCGGAATGACACCGATTCGGCGGCCATGCTGTGCAGTCGAAGGAATCCCGATCAGAACACACCAGCCCTCGACCAGTCAGCAGACTTGGCCCGTTCCCACGGCTGGCTGTCATGAGCTCACCCCTGCAGCTGCTCGCCTATCTGGCGGCAGGCCTGGGTGGAGGACTATTAGCCCTGCGCACGGGCATCCCGGCGGCACCCCTGGCGGGAGCCCTGCTGGGAGCCGGCCTGCTCAGCCTCAGCGGCCGGCTGGAGGCCGCCAGCTGGCCCGCCGGCACCCGCACCGCGCTGGAAATCGGTATCGGCACGGTGATCGGCACCAGCCTCACCGCCCCGGCGCTGAGTGAGCTGAGGCAGTTGTGGAAGCCGGCCATCGTGATCACCATCACCCTGGTGGTGGCCGGGTTGCTGGTGGGCTTCTGCTGCAGCCGTCTGTTGGGCCTGGATCCGCTGGTGGCACTGCTGGGGGCGGCACCAGGCGGCATCAGCGGCATGAGCCTGGCCGGCGATGAGTTCGGTGTCGGCGCCCCGGTGGCGGTGCTGCATGCCGTGCGCCTGATCACCGTGCTGCTGGTGCTGCCGGTGGCGATGCGGCTGCTGCTGGCCAGTGGGATCACGCCACCACCCTCAGGCTGAACCAGCC
>JBDKGF010000124.1:0-4014 GCA_039798305.1 Cyanobacteriota bacterium | reverse complement strand
GTGTTGCGATCCACCATCAGCGGCAGGTCGAGGGCATCGAGCCGCTCGCCTTCCATCGCCAGGCAGATCAAGCCACGCGCCTCAGTGGCCATGAAGTTGATCTGTTCCGGGGTGGCGAACTGAGCGGCGCAGATCAGGTCGCCCTCGTTCTCTCGGTTCTCGTCGTCCACCACCACCAGCATTTCGCCAGTGCGGATCGCCGCCAGGCCATCGGCGATGGTGTCGAACTGGAAAGCGCTCTGGTTCAGGGGTGGAGGGCCCGCCGGGCCCGGGTTGCAGACACTTTTATAGAGCCCGGTACGATCTGCCGTTCCTGACATCCCGGCATGGCCAGCAAGCGCGTTGCGGTGATCGGCGCCTCCGGGTATGGCGGCCTGCAGACCCTGCGCCTGCTTCAGGGCCATCCGGAGCTGGAGGTGAGCTTCCTCGGCGGTGAGCGCAGCAGCGGCAAGCGCTGGAGCGAGCTCACCCCTTTCCTGCCGCTGCCGGGTGATCCGGTGGTGCAGTCGCCTGATCCGGAAGCCATTGCCGCGGCAGCCGATCTGGCGGTGTTGAGCCTGCCCAACGGCCTGGCCTCCACCCTGGTGCCACCCCTGCTGGAGCGGGGCGTGAAGGTGGTCGACCTCTCCGCCGACTACCGCTACAGCTCCCTCGATCAATGGAAGGAGGTGTACGCCTCGGAAGCCCGCTCCTTCCCCCGCAGCGACGCGGCGCTCTGCTCCGAGGCCGTGTATGGCCTGGTGGAGTGGGAGGCGGAGCGGATCGCCGCCGCCCGGCTGGTGGCCGCGCCCGGCTGCTTTCCCACCGCCAGCCTGCTGGCGCTCACGCCCCTGCTCAAGCAGGGCCTGATCGAGACCAGCGGCATCGTCATTGATGCGAAGACTGGTACCAGTGGGGGCGGACGCGCCGCCAAGGAGCATCTACTGCTGGCCGAGGCCTCCGAGGGGGTGGCGCCCTATGGCGTGGTGGGTCATCGCCACACCAGCGAGATCGAGCAGCTGTGCAGCCGTGCCTCAGGTCACCCGATTGCGCTGCAGTTCACCCCCCATCTGATCCCGATGGTGCGGGGCCTGCTGGCCACGGTCTACGGCCGCCTCCGCGATCCCGGCCTCACCGCTGAAGACCTCACCACGCTGCTGGAGGCCGCCTATCGCCACGCCCCCTGCGTGCAGGTGCTGCCCGTGGGCACCTATCCCTCCACCAAGTGGGTCCGCCAGACGAACCGTGCGCTGCTGTCGGTGCAGGTGGATGGCCGCACGGGTCAGGTGATCGTGATGAGCGCCATCGACAACATGGTGAAGGGCCAGGCTGGCCAGGGTGTGCAATGTCTCAACCTGATGGCTGGTCTGCCGGCTGAGACAGGGCTGCCGCTGCTGCCCTTTTATCCCTGAGCAGATCGAGGCGTTCGGCGGCCAACTGCACCGCCAGCGGCAGGATGCGGTGCTCCTGGGCATGGATGCGCGCCGCCAGGCTGGCCACCGTGTCGTCGGCGAGCACGGGCACGGCCGCCTGCACCAGGATCGGTCCTGTGTCGACCTCCAGGCTCACCAGATGGGCCGTGCAGCCGCTCAGCTGCACGCCGGCTGCCAGGGCCTGGTCGATGGCCCTGGCACCGCGGAAGCTGGGCAGCAGCGACGGGTGGATGTTGACCAGGCGCTCGGGGTAGGCATCGATCAGGGCCTGGGTGACGATGCGCATCCAGCCGGCCATCACCACCAGGTCGACCTGGGCTGCCCGGAAACTCGCGATCAGCGCCTGATCCAGCGCTTCACGCGTGGCGTGGTTGCGGTGATCGTGCAACGTGCACGGCACGCCCAGCCGCCGGGCGCGTTGTTCGGCTCCGCAGTCAGGGTTGTTCACCACCAGCTGGCACACCGTTGCGGCCAGTCGGCCGTCCCGGCAGGCGGCCACCAACGCTTCGAAGTTGCTGCCTGATCCCGAGGCCATCACCCCCAGGCGCAGCGGCCGTGATCCGGCCGTCTGTCGATCTGGTGGCAACGGCCACTGGATTGACCTACCGGGCTCGCTAGGGTTCAAAGGATCAGGTGTCGGGCCATGTCCCATCTCTCCATCCTGCCAACCGTCCTTCGCGATGAGGACGTGCTGGTTCAGGCGCTTGAGGATCTGGATCTCACGGTGCTGCGCGGTGGAGAGCTGCGCGGTTTTGCCGATCAGCGCGAGGCTGTGAGCCTGCGCGTGCAGCTGCCTGAGGGCGCCTGGCTCGGTTGGCGCCAGGACGCCAGCGGTCAGTTGGCTCTGGTGGGCGACCTTCAGCAACTGGGGCGCTCCCGCTCGCTGCAGCAACTGATCGGCGCGATCACACGCCGGTACGCGGCCCGTCAGGCGCTGCGCAGCCTGGCCCAGGATCTGCCCGGCGCCACTCTGGAACTCGCCCACGGCCTCAACCCCTGAAGCGAACCGTGGTTCAGGTCCATCTCGATCTGAGCGAGCCCCAGCAGCATCTGGTGGCGGTTCAGATCCAGGTTGCGCCGCGCCTGGCGCGCATGCGCCTTGCCCTGCCCGGCTGGACGCCAGGCTCCTATCTGATGCGCGACTACGTGCGCCAGCTCGAGGGCCTGGTGGTCGAGCAGGGCGGCCAGCGTCTGGAGCTGCAGCGCGCCGAGCCCTCCGCCTGGCTGCTGGCGTGCGATCCCAGCGGCGGTCTCCTCACCATTCGTTACCGCGTTCTGGCGACGGAGCTCACGGTGCGCACCTGCCACCTCGATCACGATCACGGGTTTCTGGCGCTCGCGGCCGTGGTGCTCGAGCTAGAGGGCGAGCGCTGGAGCCCCCATCAGCTCACCTGCACCCTGCCGGATGGGTGGCAGGCGTTCCTGCCGCTCCCCTGCGCCAACGGGGTGTGGCAGGCCCGCGACCTGGATCACCTGCTCGATAGTCCCCTCGAAGCCGGCCCCCATCGGCCTCTTGATTTCGCGGTGCACGGGGTTCCTCATCGCCTGGTCTGCTGGGCAGGAAGCGCCGGTGATGAGGCCTGGCTGCTGGAGCGTCAGCCTCAGCTGCTCGAGGATCTGCGCCGCGTCTGTGAGGCCTGTTGCCGGCTGATGGGTGTGGAGCGCCCTGCGGCCCGTGACTATCTGGTGATCCTGCATCTGGTGGATGAGGGATACGGCGGTCTCGAGCACGACGACAGCACTGTTCTTGTCTACGGCCGCCGCAACCTGGAGAAGCCGAACGGTTATCGCCGCTTTCTGCAGCTGGTTGCCCATGAATACCTGCACCAGTGGAATGTGCGCCGCCTGCGCCCGGCTGAACTGACGCCAATCGACTACCACCGGCCGCCGGTGGTGCCGAGCCTCTGGTTTGCTGAAGGGGTCACCAGTTACCTCGATCAGTTCCTGCCGCTCACCGCTGGCTTGAGTGAGCCCGATGATCTGCTCAGCGACCTGGCTGAAGACCTCAGTCGCTACCGGCTGACCCCCGGACGCGGTGTTCAGAGCCTCCGGGAAAGCAGCCAGGAGGCCTGGGTGAAGCTCTACAAGGCTGATGCCTACTCGGCCGATGCTCAGGTGAGCTACTACCTCAAAGGTGCGGTTGTGGCCCTGTGCCTGGATCTGCATCTGCGCCGCAGCGGCGGCTCTCTGATGCAGGTGCTGCGCCAGCTCTGGCTCAGCCATGGCCGCTGGGGGCGCGGCTACAGCGAGGCTGATCTGCTTGAGGCTTTCGCCCAGCAAGCGCCGGATCTGGCGGCCCGACTTCCGCGTTGGCTGCGCGACCTCGACGATCCCGATCTCGATGGCTACCTCTCGAGTGTGGGTCTGGTGCTGGAAGCGGAGATGGCGACCACGCCATGGGCAGGAGTGACGGCGCGCCAGGAGACCGGTGGCCTCACCGCGGCTCGTGTGGTGCGCGGCGGCCCGGCGGAACAGGCCGGTGTGATGGTGGGCGATGAGCTGGTGGCCCTGGATCAGCAGCGGCTCAGGACCCCGGAGGATCTGCAGCGCGCGCTGCGGACCAACCGCTCGCAGACCCTGTTGATCGCCAGACGCTCCCAGC
>JBDKGF010000123.1:0-7534 GCA_039798305.1 Cyanobacteriota bacterium | reverse complement strand
CTTGGTTCGTCATTCAGGAAGAGGGGTCCGGCGCAGCCGGATGCAGAACGGAAACATCGGGGGAGCAACCGCCGTGGCGCGCTCCAGTGGGCCTTGGCGTCAGGTAGGACGCAGGGCTGCCAGAACAGAAGAGAGTCGGTCGCGCACGTCGTTGGAAGCGGATACGAGAGGAAGCCTTGGGGCACCCACGGGCCAGCCGCTGAGCTCCAGCGCGGCTTTCACGGGGATGGGATTGGTGGTGCAGAACATCGCCCTGCAGAGGGGCAGCAGTTGTTCGTGCACAGAGAGGGCGGTTCGGAGGTCGCCGGCCAGGAAGGCCTGCACCATCTGCTGGATCTGATCACCAGCCACATGGCTGGCCACGCTCACCACACCCACCGCACCAACGGCGAGCATCGGCAAGGTGAGGGCGTCATCACCGCTATAGATCGCCAGCCGTTCGCCGCAGAGGGCCCGCAGGGCACTCACCTCCTCGGTGGTGCCGCTGGCGGCCTTGAAACTCACCAGGTTGGGGAGATCCATCAGCCGGGCCGTGGTCTCGGGGCTGATGCTGCAACCGGTGCGACCCGGAATGTTGTAGAGCATCAGCGGCAGCTGGGGTGCGGCTGCAGCCACAGCCCGGAAATGGGCCTCCAGACCCTCCTGGGGCGGCTTGTTGTAGTAAGGCACCACCACCAAGGCACCATCAGCGCCCAGGGCAGCAGCTTCAGCGATCGCTTCTACTGCTTCGGCGGTGCAGTTGCTGCCGGTACCCGCCAGCAAGCTGGCGCGATCACCCACGGCAGCCTTGACCGCCGAGAAAAGCTGATGCTGCTCATCCCAGCTGAGGGTGGGCGACTCGCCGGTGGTGCCACAGAGCACCAGACCATCGGAGCCATGCTCCACCAGGTGGCTCGCCAGACGGGCGGCCAGCTCAAGATCCACCGCACCATCGGTGCGGAACGGGGTCACCATCGCCGTGACCACCCGGCCAAACGGGGCTGGCGATGGCGCGCCCGGTGTGAAGGATGCAGCGGCCATGGCGCTCAAGCCGCCACCTCCGCAGCAGCCGACCCAGCGGCGGCAGCCGCGACCGGATCGAGCAGCAGTTCCGCGATCTGGATCGCATTGAGCGCAGCACCCTTGCGGATCTGATCCCCGCAGAGCCAGATCTCCAGGGCGTTGGGCTCGCTGAGGTCCTGGCGGATACGGCCCACGGCCACCGGATCACGACCGGTCACATCCGTCGGCATCGGGAATCGGTTGGCGCTGAAGTCTTCAATCAGCTCCACACCGGGAGCGGCGGCGAGCAGCTGCCGCGCCTCCTCCACCGGGAACGGCTCATGGAACTCGATGTTGATCGCTTCGGAATGGGCCCGCAGCACCGGCACCCGCACACAGGTGGCCGAAACGCGCAGATCAGGCAGGCCCATGATCTTGCGGGTTTCGTTGAGCATCTTCAGCTCTTCTTCGCAATAGCCGTTCTCCTGCAGTGGCGAGTTGTGGAGAAAGAGGTTGAAAGCCAGGGAGTAGGGCAGCACGCTGCTCTCGGGCGTACCGCCATCGAGAACGGTGCGACTGAGGCTGGCGAGTTCCTCCATCGCACGGGCGCCGGCGCCGCTGGCGGACTGATAAGTGCTGACCACCACCCGGCGCAGCGGGCGGCGGGCCGCCAGCGGCGCCAGCGCCAGCGTCATCAGGATCGTGGTGCAGTTGGGGTTGGCGATCACGCCGTTGTGCTCAAAGGCGGCATGGGGGTTCACCTCAGGCACCACCAGGGGCACATCCGCATCCATGCGGAAGGCACTGGAGTTATCGATCACCACCGCACCCGCAGCCGCAGCCACCGGAGCCCACTGCTTGGACACCGAGCCGCCGGCTGAAGCCAGCACCACGTCCACATCCGTGAACGCCTCGGCACTCACCGGTTCGATCGTGAGGGTTTGGCCGTTCCAGTCCACGGTCTGACCAGCCGAGCGGGGCGAGGCCAGCAGCGTGAGCCGGCCCACCGGGAACTTCCGCTCAGCCAGCAGCAGCAACAGCTCCTGACCCACGGCGCCACTGGCACCAAGCACGGCCACGTGGAGAGGGCGTTGGGGAAGGGGGCGAATGGAGCGGGTCAACGGAAGAGGAGAAGCAGTGAACGAAACAGTCAGCGACGGATGCGGGCCTGATCGACCGTTCAGCGGTTAGCGATGAGCGGTGCGGTGGTGAAGGGTTCGGAGTGGTTGCCTGTGCTGCGGTGGAGATGTGCAACAACAGGTGCAAAAGCCCGCTGGGCTTTTGCTGAGGAATCTTCAGGTCGCTTGTTCTTGATGGTGAGCATACGTCGCCAGGGCAAGGCAGGCGACACAACGCGACGAGCTGTCACAGGCCAGTTCCTAGGATCGTGGGCTGCCTTGTCGCCGATCCATGAGTCCTGCCGCCGCCGCCGCCAATCAATCCGAGCTCAAGGTGAGCACCAGCCCTCGCCCCGGCAGCCGGATGGCGGTGGAAATCGGTGTTCCCGCTGGCCTCACCCAGAGCAGCCACGAGCAGGCGGTGGAGAAGCTCAGCCGCACCCTCAAGCTGCCCGGCTTCCGCAAGGGCAAGGTGCCCCGCGCCGTCCTTGTGCAGCAGATCGGTGCGCTGCGCATCCGCGCCACCGCCCTCGAGGAGCTGGTGGACAACGTGTTCCGCGATGCCCTCAAGCAGGCTGAAATCCCCGCCATCGGCCAGCCCAGCGTGGATGGCGGATTCGAATCCCTGCTGGAGCGTTTTGAACCCGGCAAGGAGCTGAGCCTCACCCTTGAGATGGATGTGGAGCCCACCCCCAGCCTCAAGAGCACCAAGGGGCTGAAAGCCGAGGCCGAGAGCGTGAGCTTCGATGCCGCCCGCGTCGACGAACTGATCGAGCAATCCCGCCGCCAGCTGGCCACCCTGGTGCCCGTGGAGAAGCGTGCCGCCGAAAGCGGTGATGTGGCCGTGATCAACTTCACCGGCACCTACGCCGATAACGGCGAAGCAATCAGCGGCGGCAGCGCTGATGCCATGGAAGTGGAGCTGGAAGACGGCCGCATGATCCCCGGCTTCGTGGAAGGGATCATCGGGATGAAACCCGGCGACAGCAAGACCGTGGCCTGCCAGTTCCCCGAGGAGTACCCCCAAGAGGACGCCGCCGGCCGCAAAGCCAGCTTTGAGATCACCCTCACCGAGCTGAAGACCCGCGAACTGCCCGCCCTCGACGACGCCTTCGCCCAGCAGGCCAGTGACAAGCAGACCCTGGCTGAACTGCGCGCCGACCTGGAGGAGCGCCTCAAAGAGGACGCCGAGCGCCGCAACCAGTCGAACCGTCACGACGCGCTGCTGGCGGCCCTGGTGGATCAGCTCGAGGTGGATCTGCCCGAAACCCTGGTGCAGGAGGAGATCATCTCGCTGCTGGAGCTAACCGCCGGCCAGCTCGCCCAGCAGGGCATGGACGTGAAGAAGCTCTTCACACCCCAGCTGATCCAGAGCCTGCGCGAAACCTCTCGCCCCGAGGCCGAAGAGCGCCTCAAGCGCAGCCTCGCCCTCAAGGCCCTGGCCACCACCGAGAAGATCGAGGTGGCCGCCGATGAAATCGAGGCCAAGGTGAAGGAGCTCAGCCGCGGCTTCAGCGACAGCTCCCGCATCGATCCCGCCCGCCTGCGCCAGGCCGTGCAGGAAGACCTGATGCGCGAGAAGCTGATGGGCTGGCTGGAGAGCAACTCCACCATCACCGAGAAGGCCCCTGAAGCCGAGGGCGACCAGGCCAAGAAGGCGGCAGCCAAGAAGAGCACCGCCAAAAAGGCCAAGGCGGCGACCGACGCCGAGCCCGCTGCCGAAGCCTGATCCCCATAGATTGGCCGGACTGACGACAGTCCGGCCGCGTGATCAACGCCAGCACCCCTCACCCGATCCAGAACCGCTGGCTGGGGACTCGCCCGGAAGCCACCATTGCCTTGCCAGCCCCGGTGGCGGCTCCGGGCGTGCTGCCCACCGTGGTGGAGCAGTCCGGTCGCGGTGAGCGGGCCTTCGATATTTATTCGCGCCTGCTGCGCGAGCGGATCATCTTCCTGGGCACCGGTATCGACGACCAGGTGGCCGACGCCCTGGTGGCGCAGCTGCTGTTCCTCGAAGCCGAGGACCCCGAGAAGGACATTCAGATCTACATCAACTCGCCGGGCGGCTCAGTGACGGCCGGCCTGGCGATCTACGACACCATGCAGCAGGTGGCACCTGATGTGGTGACCATCTGCTACGGCCTGGCGGCCTCGATGGGCGCCTTCCTGCTCTCCGGCGGTGCCAAGGGCAAGCGCCTGGCACTGCCGAACGCGCGGATCATGATCCACCAGCCCCTCGGCGGCGCCCAGGGCCAGGCGGTGGACATCGAGATCCAGGCCAAGGAGATCCTCTACCTCAAGGACACCCTCAACGGCCTGATGGCCGAGCACACCGGCCAGCCGCTCGAAAAGATCGCGGAAGACACCGACCGCGACTACTTCCTTTCCCCGGCAGAGGCGGTTCAATACGGACTGATCGACCGCGTCGTCACCGACGACGCCCCGGTTTGATCCTTAAGGACGGCTGACGAAACGCGGGATCCCGTTGATCCTGGTTTCGGGCCCCTGACCCGCCCCAGCCAGGACGCTCCCGCCGCACCGCCGCTTCTGCTCGATGCCCAAGTTCGATGCCCACCTGAAGTGCTCGTTCTGCGGCAAATCGCAGGACCAGGTGCGCAAGCTGATCGCCGGGCCGGGCGTGTACATCTGCGATGAGTGCATCGACCTCTGCAACGAGATCCTGGATGAGGAGCTCGTGGATGGTCATGGGGGCGGCGCACGCCAACCCGCCGAAACCAAGGGCAAGGCACCGGCCAAGAAGAGCAGCAAGCCCGCGCCCACCCTCGCCGAGATTCCCAAGCCCCGGGAGATCAAGGCCCACCTCGATGCCCAGGTGGTGGGGCAGGAGGAGGCCAAGAAGGTGCTCTCGGTGGCCGTGTACAACCACTACAAACGCCTGGCCTGGCAGGGCGACGGCAAGGGCGAGAGCAATGAAACCGCCACACGTCTGCACAAGAGCAACATCCTGCTGATCGGCCCCACCGGCTGCGGCAAAACGCTGCTGGCCCAGACCCTGGCGGAGCTTCTGGATGTGCCCTTCGCCGTGGCCGATGCCACCACCCTCACCGAAGCGGGCTATGTGGGTGAGGACGTGGAAAACATCCTGCTGCGGCTGCTGCAGAAGGCCGACCTGGATGTGGATCAGGCCCAGCGCGGCATCATCTACATCGACGAGATCGACAAGATCGCCCGCAAGAGCGAGAACCCCTCGATCACCCGTGATGTGTCGGGTGAGGGTGTGCAGCAGGCACTGCTCAAGCTGCTGGAAGGCACCGTGGCCAACGTGCCCCCGCAGGGCGGCCGCAAGCACCCCTATCAGGACTGCATTCAGATCGACACCAGCCAGATCCTGTTCATCTGCGGTGGTGCCTTCGTGGGCCTCGAGGATGTGGTGCAGCGCCGCATGGGCCGCAACGCCATCGGCTTCATCCCCGAGGGAGGCCGCAGCCGCAACCGCCAGGGCAAGGATCAGCAGGCCGCCCACGTGCTGCGCCACCTGGAGCCCGACGACCTGGTGAAGTACGGCCTGATCCCGGAATTCATCGGCCGCCTGCCGGTGAACGCCGTGCTCGAACCGCTCGACAGCCGTGCCCTCGAAGCCATCCTCACCGAGCCGCGCGATGCCCTGGTGAAACAGTTCCAGACACTGCTGAGCATGGATGAGGTGCGCCTGGACTTCGAACCCGGCGCCGTGGAGGCGATCGCCGCAGAAGCCCACCGCCGCAAGACCGGCGCCCGCGCTCTGCGCGGCATCGTGGAGGAGCTGATGCTCGATCTGATGTACGACCTGCCATCCGACAAGAGCACCAAGGCCTTCACCGTGACCCGCCAGCTGGTGGAGGAGCGCACCAAGGCCAAAGTGCTGCCCCTGCCCGGCAGCGAGCAGGTGCAGCAGGAAACAGCCTGAACCGCCCGCCGCGCTGATCGCGCCACACCGTTGCCATGGCCGCTGCTGATCACCTGCAGGTGCCGCGCCAGCACGGCCTGTTCAAGCATCACGGCATCGATCTGGGCGACGGCACGGTCGCCCACTACCTGGAGGGGCGGGAGATCCTGCGCAGCTCCGTGGAAGCGTTCAGTCGCGGCCAACCCCTGAGTGTGGTGAGCTACCCGGAGGGAACCTGCTCGGCTCCGGGGGTGACCCTGCGCCGGGCCATGGGGCGCCTCGGGGAACAGAACTACAACCTGCTGTTCAACAACTGCGAGCACTTCGCCCACTGGTGCAAGACGGGCCGGCACCGCAGCGCGCAGGTGGAGAACTGGCTCCACACGGGCAGTCTTGGCGCGCTGGCCCTCGGCCAGTTCGTGCCGGCCGCCGTGCTCAGCGGCGCGCGGATGCTGCTGCGGCAGGGTCTGCGCCTCAACGATGCACAGCTCGAACAGGGCAGGACCCTGGCCCTGCGCAGCATCGAACAGCTCGATGGCCTGCGGCTGAAGCTGCAGAACCGGCTGGAGCTTGAGCTCGCCAGGGCGGAGCAGCGCTGGAGCCCTGGCGAGCAGCAGAGTACGGGCTTCGAAACCCTGCGGCTGGCCGCGCAGAAGCTCGCGGATCAGCTCAGTGAGGTGGAGGAACTGGAAGGACGGCTGGAGCGCATGCTCGAGAACGGCCAGTAGCCTCCAGCCATGCCGGCTGCCTACCAACCCCTCCACCACAAGTACCGCCCGCAGCGCTTCGATCAGCTGGTGGGGCAGGAGGCGATTGCGGCCACCCTCGGCAATGCGCTGCGCTCAGGACGGATTGCACCGGCCTATCTGTTCAGCGGCCCACGCGGCACCGGCAAAACCTCCAGCGCCCGCATCCTGGCGCGCTCACTCAACTGCATTGGCTCCGATGGCCCCACGCCAGAGCCCTGCGGCACCTGTGAGCTCTGCACCTCGATCGCCAACGGCAACGCCCTCGATGTGATCGAGATCGACGCCGCCTCCAACACCGGTGTCGACAACATCCGCGAACTGATCGAGCGCTCCCGCTTTGCGCCCGTTCAGGCCCGCTGGAAGGTGTATGTGGTGGACGAGTGCCACATGCTCTCCACCGCGGCCTTCAACGCCCTGCTCAAAACGCTGGAGGAGCCGCCGCCGCGGGTGGTGTTCGTGCTGGCCACCACCGACCCCCAGCGGGTGCTGCCAACGATCCTCAGCCGCTGCCAGCGCTTCGATTTCCGCCGCATCCCCCTTGATGCCCTGGAGCGGCACCTGAGCTGGATCGCGAAGCAGGAAGAGATTGGGATCACCACCGAGGCCCTACATGTGGTGGCGCAACGGGCCCAGGGCGGCCTGCGCGACGCCGAGAGCCTGCTGGATCAGCTCAGCCTGCTGCCGGCGCCGGTGGAGCCCCAGGCGGTGTGGGAACTGCTGGGGGCCGTGCCCGAACAGGAATTGCTGCAACTGGCGGAATCCCTGGCGGGCGGTGAGCCCCTCGGGCTGATTGAGGCGAT
>JBDKGF010000122.1:0-3155 GCA_039798305.1 Cyanobacteriota bacterium | reverse complement strand
AGAGGCAGGTGATGCCGAGCTGCTGCAGATGATCGAGTCCCTCGATCACGCCGTAGAGATCACCCCCCTGAAACCCCTGCCCATCCGGCGGGGTGCCCCAGGGCTGCAACGCCAGGCCCCGCTGCTGGGGCACGCGGGCACTGCGGCGGAAGCGATCGGGAAAGATCTGGCACACCACCGCATCGGCCACCCAGGCGGGGGGATCAGCCAGGGCCCCGCGGACATCCGAACTCACAGCAGCAGCGCGCCTCTCCATAGGGTGGCCCATCTCTGCGCCCAGAGCTTCATGGCCGCCCCCACACCCGGCGATGCCAACCTCAGCTCCGTTGAACTGGCCCGCTACCTCGAGCAGCGGGGCGAGCTGAGCAAGCCCTGGATGCTGCAGCTGCTGCGGCTCACCAAGCTGAAGGAGGAGCGCTCCTCCATGGATCCGCAGGAGTACATGGACAAACTCCAGGAAGCCCACGCCGATCTGATGCGCCTGGGTGAGTTCTGGAAGGGACGCGAGCAGGAAGTGTTCGGCGGGCGCTACCAACCCTCAGAGCTGCTCGAACCCCTGCCCGGCTCCCCTGAGGACCGATGACTCCAGGCCCACAGCCCGTGCCGGACCCGGTCCAGCTGCGCCGTTACCCGATGGCCCCGCTGATCCGCTTCACGCTGATCAGCCTCTATCTGGCGCTGGTGTTGCCCCTGCCCCTGCTGGCTCCCGCAGAGCTGCAGCCGTGGCTGTGGACAGCCCTGCCCCTGGGGCTGGCCGTGATCCTCGCCCTGGTGAGCGAGCAGGTGGAACTCAGTGAGAGCGGCATCCGCGTGGGCCATCCCGCCTGGTGCGCCTGGCTGCTGCGCCGCGGCTGGCAGCTCAACTGGGATCAGATCACAGGCCTCACACCCGTGGCCACCAGCCAGGGCGGGCGCGTGTTCTATGTGCGCACGGAGAATGGATCGGCCTACCTGCTGCCCCAGCGGGTCCAGGCCTTCGAGGACTTCCTGGGCCAGTTCAGCCGGCAGAGCGGCCTGGACACCAGCTCCATCGGCCGGATCAGCCCACCCTGGACTTATCAGCTCCTGGCGATGTTGTGCAGTGTGTTCCTGGGCGGTGAACTCGCCTGGATCGCTCTCCGCTGAAACCTTCGCCAGAACCTTTCGCCACGAGCAGTAACGCCGTACGGTTTTCAGTACAGCCCTGCTTCCGCCTGTTGCATGGACGCGATCAGTTACACCGCCGCTCGCGCCAACCTGGCGCAGACCATGACACGGGTCTGCGCAGATCATGAGCCAATGATCATCACTCGCAACGGCCAGCCATCTGTGGTGATGCTTTCCCTTGAAGACTTCAACGCCCTTGAGGAGACGGCCTACCTGCTGCGCTCACCAAGCAATGCCAAGCGCCTGATCGCCGCGATCGAAAGCCTCGAAAACGGCGAGGGCAAGGAGCATCAGCTGCTCGAATGAAACGGATTGTCGCTGAGCAGGCCTGGGACGACCACCTCCACTGGCAAGCCACCGACAAGACCCTGCTCAAACGGATCAATCGACTGATCGAGGAGACATGTCGCTCACCATTCTCGGGAACCGGAAAGCCCGAACCGTTGAAACATGCTCTCTCAGGCTATGGGTCCAGGCGGATCAATGAGGAGCACCGCATGGTCTACAAGGCAACCGAGGATGCACTCTTGATCGCTCAGTTGCGCTACCACTACCGCTGATCTCAGCAGTTCACCGCCAGCCCAGGCGATGCCGCCGTTGATGACTCCGCCGGGATCGTATCCAGGCTGAAGCGGTACCCCTGCTGCCGCACGGTTTCGATACCGCCGCCCTCGCCGAGGCCGGCCTGCTCCAGCTTGCGGCGCAGGGTGAGCACCTGGGTGTCCACCGAGCGGGGGCCGCCGCTGAACGGGGGCCAGGCCATGCGCAGCAACTCGCTGCGGTTGCGCACCACCCCGGGCGGCATCAGCAGAGCACAGAGCAGCGCAAACTCTCGGGGGCTCAGCTCCACGGGCTGATCCTTCAGCGTCACCTGACGCAGCAACAAGTGCACCTCCAGCGGACCGACGCACACCCGCTCCTGCAGGCCGCTGCGGCTGCGGCGCAGCACCGAGCGGCTGCGGGCGGCCAGTTCCTCCAAACCGAAGGGGTTGCGCAACACGTCGTCGGCGCCGGCATCAAGCAGAGCCACCACCGGCTCCGAGCCGGAGCGGGCGGTGAGCACCATCACCGGGCAGCGCAGCTGCGCCGCCAGCTTCAGGGCCGTGGTTTCTTCCAGCAATTCCGCCGCCACCAGCAGATCGGGCGTGAGGTCGTCGCAGAGAGCGACGGCCTCGGCGGCACTGGCCACGGCGGCGGCGAGGTAGCCGTCCTGACGCAGGCGTTGGGCCAGAACAGTGCGCAGCGTGGGGTGCGGATCGACCACCAACACACGCTTCAGGGTTGTCTCGGCACCGTTGGGTGCAGCAGCGATGGCGCTGGTTGTGGAGCCGACAGCGGAGGATTCCACCTGGTTCTCCATGGTTCTGCCTACGCTATCTCTGTTTTCCTGGCCAGAGTGGTATCAGGCGATGCCTTGCCAGCTGTCCCACCCGGTCCGCTCATGACCGCTCTGCAACACCCCGACGCCATCCGCCACTTCCAGTCGCTGTGTGACGCCTGCCAGTCGCTGGCCAGCCGGTATCACAGCCCAGCGGAGCTGCGCCTCTACGCCGACGGCTACCTGCACGCCCTGCGCAAAACATCGGTGCTCGATGCCCTCACCCAGCGGCGCCTGGAGGAGCTGGTGGACCGCTGGATCATGGATCCCTCCAGCTTCATCGGACCGGGCGACGACATGAGCACCCTCTACGAAACGGGCCGGAACTGATCCGGCCCCTGCCGGCGCCTCAGGCCAGGGCCACGGCCAGCTTTTCGCGCAGCTCACCGGAGTTGTACATCTCGATCAGGATGTCGGATCCGCCGATGAACTCCCCGTTCACATACACCTGGGGAATGGTGGGCCACTCGGAGAAGTCCTTGATGCCCTGACGCACCTCCATGTCGGAGAGCACGTCGAAGGTTTCAAACGGCACCGCCAGGGCGTTGAGGATCTGCACCACGTTGTTGCTGAAGCCGCACTGGGGCATCAGCTTGCTGCCCTTCATGAACACGAACACGGGGCTGCTGCC
>JBDKGF010000121.1:0-3141 GCA_039798305.1 Cyanobacteriota bacterium | reverse complement strand
GGGCGTGGGCGTGGCCTTGGGAGCCATAGCCAATGATGGCCACCGTCTTGCCGTTCAGCAGGCTGAGATCGGCGTCGGTGTCGTAATACAGCTTGGCCATCAGGGGCTTCGGTTCAGCGCTAAGCAAGGGTCGAGCTTACGAAAGCGCCTGCCGCGCCCCTCAGGCCGCTGCGGTTGCCTCGGTGGGATGGGCGATCACGCGGTCGATCAGGCCGTATTGCACCGCTTCAGCGGCGCTCATGAAGTAGTCGCGGTCGGTGTCCTTCTCGATCTTGGCGAGCTCCTGTCCGGTCATGTCCGCCATGCTCTGGTTGAGCATGTCCTTGATCCGCAGGATCTCGCGGGCTTCGATCTCGATGTCGCTGGCCTGACGCTGACTGGTGCCGCCTAGGGGCTGGTGGATCATGATCCGGCTGTGGGGCAGGGCCAGCCGCTTGCCCTTGGTGCCGGCGCCCAGCAGGAAAGCACCCATCGATGCCGCCAGACCCACGCAGATGGTCACCACCTCGCTTTTCACGTACTGGATGGTGTCGTAGATCGCCAGGCCGGCGGTCACCGAGCCACCCGGTGAATTGATGTAGAGGTAGATCGGCTTGGAGTTGTCCTCCGAGTCGAGGTAAAGCATCTGCGCCACCAGGCTGTTGGCGATGGCGTCGTTCACCTCGGAGCCCAGGAACAGGATCCGCTCCACGCCCAGGCGTGTGTAGATGTCAACCCAGCGCTCGTACTGGCTGCCGGGCAGGCGGTAGGGAACGCTGGGGGTGCCGATGGGCATGGCGGATGCGGGGGTGGCCGGTGGTGAAGAGGAATGAGGTTGGGTCTAGGCCGATGCAGTGGCCCAGCTGGTTTCAGCTGATACCGGGATTGCCGGGGCTGATGCCTGTGCCAGCCGGCAGGGGGCTCGGCAGCTTCTGGCTGGTGAGCACCCGATCGATCAGTCCGTACTCCACGGCTTGCTCGGCCGTGAGGTAGGTCATGCGGTCGGAATCCTTGGAGAGCTGCTCCACGCTGCGGCCCGTGTTGGCCGACAGCATCTCGAGCATCGTCTGCTTGTTGTGCAGCACTTCCTTGGCCCGGATCTGGATGTCGCTGGCCTGGCCGCGGGCGCCGCTGCGGGGCTGGTGCAGCACGATCGAAGCGTGGGGCAGGGCGGCGCGATGGCCCTTGGTGCCGGCGCTCAGGATCATCGCGGCGGTGCCCATGGCCTGGCCGATGCAGATCGTGTGCACCGGTGGCTTCACGTAGCGGATCGTGTCCGCAATGGCGAAGGCCTCGGTTTCAAAGCCGATGGCATCGCCTGAGTACCAGCTGGTGCCCGTGGAGTTGATGTAGAAGAAGATCGGCTTCTCCGGGTTGTCGAACTCCAGATAAAGCAGCTGGGCAATGATCAGCTCGGTCACGTCGATGCCCATCTGCCGCTTGGCGTCGTCGTCGCTGAACAGCGGCAGGCCCAGATACACGATCCGTTCCTTCAGCAGCAGCGAGGGCAGATCGGGCGGCGGGGTGCGCATTACGGCGGAATCGCCGTAGTAGGGAGCTGACACCGACATCCGCGGATCACTGCAGGCCTGAGCCGGGAGCCTAGCGGGGGTTGGCGGTGCCCGGATCGCCTTTGGCGGGTGCGGATTTCTTGCTGCCCGATTTGGGTTTGGTGCCTGCAGCACCGGTGGCCCCTTCGAGCTTGGCGAACACCATCCGGCCGGTGGGGGTCTGCAGGGCACCGGTGATCACCACAGGCAGGCGCTCGCCGCTGCGGCCGTGGGCACCGTCCACCACCACCATCGTGCCGTCGTCGAGGTAGCCCACACCTTGGTTGGCTTCCTTGCCGTCACGCACGATCTTGAGGTTCAGCTCGTCCCCGGGCTGTACCTCCGGGCGCAGCGCGATCACCAGCTCGCTCAGGTTCATCACCTTCACGGTCTGCACCTCGGCCACCTTGGTGAGGTTGTAGTCGGCGGTGAGCAGGGTGCCGCCGGTGTCGGCCGCCAGCTTGAGCAGCTTGTCGTCGACGCCGTTGCCCTCGTAGCGCGTGGTGTTCACCACCAGGCGCCGCCCGTAGCGCTCCCGCAGGCTGCTCAGCAGTTTCAGGCCGCGGCGCCCCTTGCTGCGTTTTTCGGTGTTGCTCGAATCGGCCAGGGCCTGCAGCTCATCAATCACCGCCTGGGCCACGATCACCTGGCCTTCCAGCAATCCCGAATCGAGCAGGCCCCGCACGCGCCCGTCGATGATCACGCTCGTATCGAGGATCTTGGCGCTGGCTGGCATCAGCACGCCATCGGCCACCAGCAACGCTTCAGTGCTGTTCGGGTTGAACAGCCGCAGCAGCGTGCGGCCATGCACCTCGGCCAGGTTGTAGCCCGACACCCCGAAGAACACATTGGCGGCCACGGCCGCCAGGGGCTTCACCAGCACCAGCTCCCAGGGGAGCGAGAGGAACAGGATCGGCGAGATCAGCAGGTTGGCCACCAGCAGGCCCAGGATCAGGCCCACAGCGCGGCTCACCAGCAGATCGGTGGGCATCGTGCGCACCTGCTCCATCAGGCGCTTGCGCAGCCTCTGGAACACCACGCCCGCCAACAGGCCCGCCAGGCCACCGCCCGCTCCGAGGATCCAGCTCAGTTGCTCCAGGTTCTGGATGCGGATCAGCTGCTGTTCAGGAAGCAGGTCGACCCCCAGCCATCCAGCGGCGGCCCCTGACACCACGAACAGCACCAGGATGAGGGAGTCCACCATGACCGGTGCTGTGGCTGCCGACGGCTTGAAAGAGGCAGCATGCCTGATCCCGGCGGCTTTGGCCCGGGAAGGTAACCGGCATGCGCCGCTCGGATGGCCGCCGCGCAGCGCCTATCTGCACATTCCCTTCTGCCACCGGCGTTGCTTCTACTGCGATTTCCCTGTGGTTCCACTCGGGGATCGGGCCGCCGCCGATCCCGGTGCGCCAGGCAGCGCCTCCATTGCGGCGTACCTGCAGCTGCTCCACGCTCAGCAACGAAGGTGTGCCCCCGCCCACATACACCGTGGAGAGGGGCGGCCCCGCAGGGGCGTTGGCGATCTCGCGATGCAGCAGCTGCAGGTACGCCGCAATGGAGGCGCTGCCTGGCGCACCGGGATCGGCGGCGGCCCGATCCCCGAGTGGAACCA
>JBDKGF010000120.1:0-3108 GCA_039798305.1 Cyanobacteriota bacterium | reverse complement strand
GGTGGGCGACTGGGCTGGGCCTTCGGACATCCGTGCTGCAGCTCTTCTCTCCATTTCACCCCATCACTCCGCGTGCGAGGACGGCTTCGAATGATTGCTCTGGGGTTCTGGCCATGCGCAGCACGATCACAAGCCGAGGCCAGACCCTGATTCCGGCCCCCAATGGATCGTGGATGGCGACGGATCGATCCGTGTGGGCCGCGTGGGCGTCACCACTGGGCGTTTGCTGGCAGAGCGTTGAACAACGCGTTCGGCGGGGGAGCTGGCTTAGGCTCGCTGGGGTCAAGCTGAACAGGTCGACGCGTCATCTGATGACGCCATGCTCGTGCGAACCATCATTGATTTGCCGGAGGCCGAGCGCGCGCTGCTGGATGCCCAGTGCAGGCAACAGGGTCTCTCCCGCGCCGAGGCGATGCGCCGGGCTCTGAGGCTCTGGCTGGATCAGCAGCTCCTGATAGTGCGTCCGTGTTTGGGCTTTGGCGTGATCGCCCAGCCGACGCGCTGCAGCTTCAGCAGGATCTGCGTGGGGAATGGCAGCGTTGATGCGGTTCTGCCTCGACACCAACATCCTCATTGACGTGCTCAAGGGTGAACCGAGTGCGTTGGCCTGGCTAGAGCAGCAGCACTGGCCCGCCATCAGCTTGATCACCTGGATGGAGGTGATGGTGGGCTGTCAACCGCAAGAAGCTCCTGTGGTGAAGCAGTGGTTGGAAAGTTTCGATCGGATCGGTGTGGATCCCACCGTTGCGGAGTTGGCAGTGGCCTTGCGCCAGGAGCACGCTCTCAAGCTTCCAGACGCGATCATTCTGGCCTCAGCTCGTTGCAGCAACCGCGTGCTCGCCACGCGCAACACCAAGGACTTTCCCCTCCCGTTAGGCGGCGTTCTGCATCCCTACGCGCTCTGATTGCTGATTGCTCAAGCCCAGCCGATAGGGTCGTCCCAGGCACACCCTCCCATGAGCAACCCCTCACAGCAGCTTGATTTCAACGCCGCTCTCAACGCCGTTGAGGGTGGCCCGATCGGGGTGTTGATCTGCGGCCACGGCAGCCGCAACCGGCAGGCGGTGAGTGAGTTCGCTCAGCTGGCAGAGGGCTTGCGGGCCAAACTGCCCGGCGTGCCGGTGGACTACGGCTATCTGGAGTTCGCGCGGCCGATCCTGCGCGATGGCCTTGAGAGCCTGCGTGCCCAGGGCGTGAAGCGCGTGCTGGCGGTGCCCGGAATGCTGTTTGCCGCCGGCCACGCCAAAAACGACATTCCCTCGGTGCTGAACACTTTCAGCGCTGAAACCGGCCTGCGCATCGATTACGGCCGCGAGCTCGGGGTGGACCTGAGCATGATCCAGGCCGCCGGTGCCCGGGTCCGCGAGGCGCTCGATGCCTCTGATGCGGCTGCAGTCGCCCGCGGTGAGGCACCGGTGCCGCTCGCCGACACCCTGCTGGTGGTGGTGGGCCGCGGCTCCTCCGATCCCGACGCCAACTCCAACGTGTCGAAGGTGGCGCGGATGCTGGTTGAGGGCTTCGGGTTCGGCTGGGGTGAAACCGTGTATTCGGGCGTCACCTTCCCACTGGTGGAGCCAGGGCTTCGCCATGCCGTGAAGCTCGGCTTCCGCCGCATCGTGGTGTTCCCCTATTTCCTGTTTTCGGGCGTGCTGGTGAGCCGCATCCGCCAGCACACCCAGCTGGTGGCCGCTGATCACCCCGAGCTGGAGTTTGTGGAGGCCAGCTACCTCGGCGATCACCCGCTGGTGATCAACACCTTCCTGGAGCGCGTGCTGGAGGTGGTGCGCGGTGAGACGCAGATGAACTGCTCCCTCTGTAAGTACCGCGCCCAGGTGCTCGGCTTTGAAACCGAGGTGGGGGCGCCTCAGCAGAGCCACCACCACCACGTCGAGGGCCTGGTGGAGGCCTGCACGCTGTGCGAGCACGAGTGCACGGGCGCCTGCCAGCCGGATGGCATCCCGATCCCTCTGGGGCACAGCCACAGTCATCCCCACGACCACGGGCATTCCCACGCTCACAGCCACGACCACGATCACGGTCACACCCATGCGCCGTACCCCCATGCGGACCATCCGCTGGGCCCGCGCACCCTTTACAAACCGCGGCCGAAACCGGAAGAGAACCCCGGAGTTTGAGCGGCTCATCTGTCTCGGTTGCGGTCGGGTCGCACGAGACCCGCATAGATCAGCGCTGCTGATCGTTGTTGGCATTCCCCAGGATCAGCGTTGTTTCCCCAGGCGGCTGGAGCGTTTTCCACAGCTCGATGGCGCTCTGGCGCCGGAGCGGGTTCGGTTTGGGGATTGAGCCGATTCGTTCAGGGTCTGCTTGACAGGGTTCCGCTCGTGGTTAGCGGGCGCTGCGTCGCGGGCAAGGCCTGCGGCAGGGCGCCCGAGCCACGTCCTGTCTCACTGCGTCTCGTGGTGATTTTGAGCTGGATTCCCCTGTTTGACGCGGCCCATGTCGCTGTGGATTGATGGCTGTATCGACGGATGGACATCACGTGGAGACTGACCTGCCGATGCAACTGGAAGCGAGCCCGGCGGATGGAGCGGCCGCCGCTGCTGCCGCGCGCATCAGCCTTGAGGCCGAGGTGCCGGAGGCCTTGTTCGATGGCATGCGCGCCTTCCTCAGCAGCCGCCCGGAGTGGGACCAATACCGCGTCATCACCTCCGCCCTGGCCGGCTTTCTGTTTCAGAACGGCTGCAGTGATCGCTGCGTGGCGCAGCACTATCTCAACGGCTTGTTCATGAAGCCGGAGGCGTGATTCGCCCGCGTTAACAGCACACAAAAAAGCGGGAGTGCCGAGCTCCCGCCTGGTGTTTCTCCCTTGCCCGACCCGTTGAAAGGTCGCCTGCTCAGTGTGCGGGGCACAGGGCATGGCCGATGTGGTGGTTGACACCAAACCGGTGCTCGCGTCAGCTAAAGCTCACCCCGCTGGAGCGCTTCCGCGGCATGAGCGCAGGCCCGCCAGCTCAGCGCCATCGTGGTGAGCGTGGGGCTCTGCCAGCCGGCGCTGGGCCAGGCGCTGCCGTCGCACACTAGTAAGTTGGGCGTGCGCCACAGCTGGTTCCAGGGGTTGAGCACGCCCTCGGCTTCGCTGGCGGCCAT
>JBDKGF010000119.1:0-3376 GCA_039798305.1 Cyanobacteriota bacterium | reverse complement strand
GATGAAGGTGAGCCGCTGCAAGACGGCATTGGGAATCCAGCGCTTGGCGATGGCCAGCAGCAGGCCGCTGCCCACGGTGAGGGCTGCAGCCAGTAGGGCTAAACCGAAGCTGCGGCTCCCGAGAGCCAGCAGCTCTGTGGTGTCTTCTGTACGGATCTGATCCCAGCTGAACCCAGCCCAGATCACCGGAAGCCCCAAGGTGATCAGGGGCGGAAGCAGGCAGAGGCCCTGGCTCAGCCAGCGCCGTTGCCCCACGAGGCGCCATTGGGGGTCGGCATCGCCATCGTTTCCGAGATTCCAGCAGCGGCTGCGCTGGCGCAGGTTGCGCTCCGCGCCCACCAGCAGCGCCACGATCACCAGCGCCATCAGGGCCAGGGCCACGGCTCCCTGGGGGTCGCCATCTTGCTGCCAGCGGTTGAGGATGCCGGTGGAGAGCGTCGGTACACCGAGCAGCTGCACAGCACCGAGCTCGTTCACCACCTCCATGCCTCCCAGAGCCACGCCAGCGCCGATGGCCGGCAGGGCCATGGGCAGAGCCACTCGCCAGAAGCTCCCCCAGGGGCCAACCCCAAGGCTGCGGCAGGCCTCCAGCTGGCGGCGCCCGCTCACCGAGAAGCTCTCGGTGGAGAGCAGAAACACGGAGCTGTAGGTGCTCAGCACCATCCCGATCAGCGTGGGGGTGAAGCCGTGCACCCGCACCCCGAAGCGGCTGCCCAGATCGATCCAGGTGGCGGCCAGCAGGTAGCTGGGGGTGGCCAGCGGCAGCAACTGGGCGATGCGCAGCCAGCGCCGGCCTGGAAAGGCGCAGCGGGCGGTGAGCCAGCCGGTGGCGGTGCCCAGCAGGGCGGTGAGCAGTCCCACCAGGGCCACCAGAGCCAGGGTGTTCAGCACCTGCTCGGCGCCGCCGTAGCCCAGATCAAAGCGGCTGCCCTCACCGGCCGCGAAGGCAAACCAGCCCAGGCTCAGCACAGGCGCCAGGGCTAGGGCGCACAGGAGCAACACGCCCGCCCCCAGCACACTGCGCTGAGGACTGCGTGATGGGGCCTGAGCAGGGAGGGGAACCATGGGCAAAAAGCCTACGGGGCGTGGACTTTGCACGTTTTGGTGTGACGAATGTCACAACCGCAGGTGGGCAATGATCGCTGCCCTTCAGGAGGGCACTTTCTGCTGGCCATAGTGCCCACCAGCACGCTTTCCCTCCCTTGAAGTTCCCCTCGTTGCGAACCCTGCGCCAACCCGAATCGCTGGGTGCGCTTGCTCTGCTGGTGGTGAGCGCCGCCGGCGCGGCCATCGCGGCCCTCGGTGTGGAGACGGCCCAGGCCCAGAGCCAGGAGATCGGTGTGTACTCCGGACGTCACTACAACACCGATAAAGAGCTCTACCGGCAGTTCACCGCCCGCACCGGCATCAAGGTGAAGCTGCTGGAGGCCAAGGATGACGCCCTGATTGAGCGGGTGCGCACCGAAGGCAGGAACAGCCCGGCGGATGTGCTGGTGCTGGTGGATGCCGCGCGGCTCGACAAGGCTGCCGACATGGGTCTGTTCCGCCCCAGCCCCTCCGCCACGCTGATGCGGGATGTGCCGCTCAATCTGCGCGACAGCAAGGGCCGCTGGTTTGGCCTGACCCGCCGGGTGCGGGTGCCGGTGGTGAATCCCAGGCTGGTGAATCCCGCCAGCATCCGCACCTACGCCGACCTGGCCAAGCCGTCCCTCAAGGGCAAGCTCTGCCTGCGTGACAGCAAGAGTGTCTACAACCAGTCGCTCGTGGCGGATCAGATGATCCTGCGGGGCGATGCCGCCACGGCGACATGGGTGAAGGGGATGACCGCCAATGTGACCAAGCCTTATTTCACCTCCGATACACCCCTGATCCGCGCCGTGGCCAATGGTGAGTGCGGTGTGGGCCTGGTGAACACGTATTACTTGGCTCGGATGCTGGCGGGTGACAGCGGAGCTGCCGACAAGGCGATGGCGGGCAAGGTGAAGGTGGTGTTCACCAATCCGGCGCACGTGAACATCTCAGGTGCTGGGGTGGTGAAAACCTCGAAAAACCCCCAGGCCGCTCTGAAGCTGATTGAGTTCCTGGCCTCACCCACCGGTGGCCGCGGCTACGCCGAGGCCAACAACGAATATCCGCTCAAGGGCTACGGCAACAATCCGATCCTCAAGCGCTTCGGCACGTTCAAGTCCGACAGCGTGTCAGCGGAGCAGATGGGTGCCAAGAACAAGGCAGCCGTGCAGCTGATGGCGCGCAACGGCTGGAAGTAGATCCTGGCGCTCGGCGGGGCTGTCCTAGCCAGGCCTTGTGAGCCGCCCGGGCCCCGCCCTGGCGGCTTTTTGCGTGCACCCGACGCACTGGGCTTCGCAGCTGCCAGTTGTTATTGAGAATCGCTTGCAAAAAGTGCTGAGCTTCTCTACATTGCGACGCATTCGCAATTAGCCCCGCCTTGGCTGGGTCCATGAGTTTCCGTTTCCTTCCCGGGTCCCCTGTCAGCGCCGTGCGCATGCCGGTGGGTCAGACCGTGCTGCTCGATCCCTCCCTGCGTCCCGAGGGCAGTTGTATCGAGGTGCTGGAGGGCATGGCCCGCGTGTATTGCCCCTGCGAGGAAACCGAGGGCATGACCCTGGCCTTCCTTCAGCCCGGCGATCAACTGCGCCCCGACCGCCTCTGCAGTGAAGGGGTGTGCGTGGAGGCCCTCACGCCTCTGCTGTTCAGCACTGAAGCGGTGCCTGCGGCGGAGGGGGGCTTTGATCCGGTGAATGAGTGGACGCTGCAGCTGCTGCGGATCCGTCATCTCGGCAACGCCGAGCAGCGCCTGCACGCTCTGCTGAGCCTGCTGGTGCGCCGCATGGGACGCCGCTGCGGCGACTGGTGTGATCTGCCGTTCCGCCTCACCCACGAGCGCATCGGCGAGTTGATCGGTGCCACCCGGGTGACCACCACCCGGATGATCTCCAAGATCCGTCAGGCCAACTTGATCGAGGTTCCCGCCGGCGACAACTGTCTGCGCCTGGCTCCGGCGCTGGTGGAATCGGCGCCGCTGGCGGCGGCCTGAGGATCAGTCCCCCGGATCCTCAGGGAATTCCCGGCGGTGCAGGGCCTTGAGCTGCTCGGTCTCAAAGCGCCGCCGCTCCTTTTCCTGCCGCCGCAGCGCCTGTGCCATGAGGCACCAGTCTTCGAAGGGGGGCTCATTCAGCGCGTAACTGCCGAACTGGGCCCGCATCCGTTCCATGCACTCGAGAGAGCAGTGCTCGGGAAAACGCGGGCAATGCTCGATGGGCTGCGTGGTTGGCTCAGGCATGGGTTGATCAGCAGCGCATCAGCTCGATTCTCGATGCCTCAAGCGAGGGTTGTGACGTGGCAACCGGTGCTGGGG
>JBDKGF010000118.1:0-6036 GCA_039798305.1 Cyanobacteriota bacterium | reverse complement strand
AGCAGCAGCGAGCGGGCCAGTCGTTGCTGCTCCTGCAGTTGCGCCTCCAGCTCGCCGCGGCGCAGTTGCACGCCATGCAGCTGGTCGTATTGCAAGCGCGCCGCTTCATCCAGGTCGCCGTCGCGCTCGGCCTCGGCGATTTGCAGCCGCAGGCTTTCGTCGTCGGCCAGGAGCTGCCGCAGCTCCGCCAACTCCTCGCGCTCTCCCTGCCAACGCTGCTGCAGCTCCTGCAGTTGGGCACTGGCCTGGCGGCGCTGCTCCTGCAAGGCCACCCGCTCGGGCTCAGGCGCACTCTCCGCCGAGAGCAACGCCAGTTCCACCCGCCGCAGCTCGCTTTCGGCCTCCTCCACCAGCCGCGGCTTGGATGTGACCTCCATGCGCAGCTGGGCTGCGGCCTCATCGATCAGATCGATCGCCGAATCGGGCAGGCAGCGATCGGCGATGTAGCGATCCGCGAGGCGCGCCGCAGCCACCACGGCTCCATCGGTGATTGCCACGCCGTGGTGCAGCTCGTAGCGCTCCTTGAGGCCCCGAAGGATCAGGGTGCTCTCCTCGAGCCCCGGCTCCTTGATCAACACCTGCTGGAAGCGGCGGTTGAGCGCCGGATCCTTTTCCACCGTGCGGCTGAACTCCTCGGGGGTGGTGGCACCGATGCAGCGCAGATCCCCCCGGGCGAGAGCCGGCTTGAGGATGCTGCCCGCATCGCTGCTAGAGCGCTCCGGCCCCACCACGGTGTGCAGTTCATCGATGAACAGGATCACGCCGGCTCCTTCGCCTTCGGCCTCGCGCACCTCCTTGAGCACGCTGCGCAGGCGCTCCTCGAACTGCCCGCGGAACTTGGCGCCGGCGATCAGGGCTCCGAGATCCAGGCTGATCAGCCGCTGACCCTTGAGCGCATCGGGCACCTCACCGGCCACGATCCGCTGGGCCAACAGCTCAGCGATCGCTGTTTTACCCACGCCGGGTTCGCCGATCAGCACGGGGTTGTTCTTGCCCCGGCGCGAGAGCACCTGCATCAAGCGGCGGATCTCGGTGTCGCGGCCGATCACCGGATCCAGCTCGCCCGCTCGTGCGGCGGCGGTGAGATCGCGGCCGAACTGATCGAGGGCGCTGGGTTCCTGCTCCAGGCGGAGTTCTGAAGTGGAACCATCCGCGGCAGGCGGGGGAGGGGCAGTGGTCGTAGCCGGGGCTGCAGCAGCGCCGCGATCGATCCAGCTGTCGATGGGCTGGGCAGCCCGCGGCTCCGGGGCACGACGCACCGGCTCAGCAGCTCCCGGAGAGGGCCGTTCGGAGCGTTGCTGGCGGCGCAACAGATCTGCACTGAGCCCCTGATCCGCCAGCAGGCGGCGCCCCAGGCGGGGTTCATCCAACAGCGCCAGCAGGATCTGGGGGATATCGATCAGGCTGGCGCCGGCAGTCTGGCGGCAGCGCTCCGCACCATCCAACAGCTCTTCGAGGGCTTCACCGATGAAAAGCTCACGGCTGGAGCCGGTGGGCTGATCGGCGCAGATGTCATCGAGCTGATCGAGCAGAGCCTCCGGATCCAGGGGAAGCGGATCGATCCAGCTGGCGTAGCGCGCATCACTGAACAGCACCTGCAGCAGGTGCTCCACATCCATCTCGGCGTGGCGCCAGCGGCGGGCCTGCTCCTGGCTGGCCAGCAGCAGATCCCAGGCCGCATCGCTGAAGCGATCCGGTTCCGTGGTGAGGCTGGCCGCGGCGGGGTTGGCGAAATCAGGCCGCATGGGCGCGGGAGCTCAGCTCAATCAGTTCCACCTTGTAGCCGTCGGGATCTTCCACAAAGGCGATCACGGTGGTGCCGTTCTTCATCGGCCCCGGTTCACGGACGACCCGGCCGCCCTTGGCCCGCATCTGGTCGCACACGGCAACGATGTCGTTCACACCGATGGCGATGTGGCCGTAGCCGCTGCCGATCTCGTAGCTGCTGGTATCCCAGTTGTGGGTGAGCTCGAGCACGGTGGTATCGCTCTCCTCGCCGTAACCGACAAAGGCCAGGGTGAAACGGCCACCGGGGTAGTCCTTGCGGCGCAGCAGGCGCATCCCGAGCACCTCTGTATAGAAGGTGATCGAGCGCTCCAGGTCGCCGACCCGCAACATCGTGTGGAGCAAGCGCATGGAAGCCACATCAGCCAGACGCATTCTGGCCAGAGCTCTCCGTTCGGTGCCAACGGGCACAGGAAGAGCGGCAGGGGCGACCCATAGGATCCCCCTCAAGGACCACTGAGACACACCCCGGCCGCTGTGATCGACACCCTCGACCTCGTGATTGACACCATCGTGGCCCGGGAGGTGCTCGATTCCCGCGGTACCCCCACGGTGGAAGCCGAGGTGATGCTCGAGGGCGGTGCCAGCGGCCGCGCCATCGTGCCCAGCGGCGCCAGCACCGGCGCCCACGAAGCCTGCGAGCTGCGCGATGGCGGCAGCCGTTACTGCGGCAAGGGTGTGCTGCAGGCCGTGAGCAATATCGAAGAAAAGATCGCTCCCGCCCTCTGCGGCCTGAGCGCCCTCGATCAGGGCACCGTCGATACCGCGATGATCGAGCTCGACGGCAGCGACAACAAAAGCGCCCTGGGCGCCAACGCGATCCTGGCCGTGAGCCTGGCCACTGCCCGGGCCGCCGCCAATGGCGTGGGCCTGCCGCTCTACCGCTATTTGGGTGGCCCGATGGCCAACCTGCTGCCGGTGCCGCTGATGAACGTGATCAACGGCGGTGCCCACGCGGCCAACAACCTGGATTTCCAGGAGTTCATGCTCGTGCCCCACGGCGCTCCCACCTTCCGCGAAGCACTGCGGATGGGCACCGAGGTGTTCCACACCCTCAAGGGCCTGCTGAAGGACAAAGGCCTCAGCACCGCCGTGGGTGATGAGGGCGGCTTCGCCCCCGACCTGGGCAACATCGAGGCCGGCGATCTGCTGGTGCAGGCGATCGAGAAGGCCGGCTACCGCCCCGGCGATCAGATCTCCCTGGCCCTGGATGTGGCCAGCACGGAGTTCTTCAAAGACGGCCGCTATGCCTTCGACGGCGGCAGCTACAGCAGCGCCGAAATGGTGGATCAGCTGGCAGCCCTGGTGAACCGCTTCCCGATCAGCTCAATCGAAGACGGCGTGGCTGAGGACGACTGGGAGGGCTGGGCCCTGCTCACCGAGAAGCTGGGCAAAACCGTGCAGCTGGTGGGCGACGACCTGTTCGTGACCAACAGCGCCCGCCTGCAACGCGGCATCGACCTGGGCGTGGCCAACTCAATCCTGATCAAGGTGAACCAGATCGGTTCCCTCACCGAAACCCTGCAGGCGATCGATCTGGCGGGCCGCGCCGGCTACACCAGCGTGATCTCGCACCGCTCCGGCGAAACCGAAGACACCACCATCGCCGACCTGGCGGTGGCGACCCGCGCCGGCCAGATCAAGACCGGTTCCCTCAGCCGCAGCGAGCGCGTGGCCAAGTACAACCAGCTGCTGCGCATCGAAGACGAGCTGGGCAGCCAGGCCGTGTATGCCGGTGCTGAAGATCGCGGCCCACGCGGCAAAGCCTGAGGGCAGGTCAGTTGCAGGCCTGCCATGGCACGCTTCGGCGTGAGTCACCGGTAACCCCCACCGGCCAGCTGTTAAGGCTCCGTGTCATCCGTTGCGGGCCTGTGCTGGGGCGTTCAGCCTGCAGAAAGGCGTTGTACTTCTGAGTATGTGTCTGGCCTGCGGTTTTTCGGCTCTGCTTCACGGCGGGGCGCCCTCATCCCTGGCGGCTGCACTGCATGCCAATGCCGCCCGGGAGCTGAATCGACAGTCCAGGCAGTCCATCCGCAACCACGATGGGGGTCCCGCCTGGCAACGCCGCCGCGTGCTGAAGGCCGGCGCCCTGATGGCCGCCGCCGCGATCACGCCCCCACTGCTACAGCCGGCTGCCGCCGGCGCCGGACCCACGCCTTCGACTGCGCCAGGAGAGGGGGCGGCCGACTGGCTGTTCCAGGGTGGCGGGGTCTACACGATGAACCCCAGCCAGCCTTGGGCTCAGGCGGTGGCGGTGCGCGGCAAACAGATCGTCTACGTCGGTGATGCCGCAGGGGCAGCTCGCTGGCGCGGGCCCCGCACCCGCCTGGTGGATCTCAAGGGCCGCATGCTGCTGCCGGGCTTCGTCGATGCCCATGACCACTTCGCCACCCTCGGCGCCAGCAAACTCGGAGTCAATGTGCGCGGCCTCAAGGGCAAGGAGGCAATCCTCGCCAAGGTGAAGGAGTGGGTGCAGCAGCAACCCGCCGACGCCGTGCTGCGCGGCCACGGCTGGAGTCTTGAATTCATGGACGGCATCTCGCCACGGCGGGAATGGCTGGATGCCATCACCGGCGACCGGCCGATGTATCTGCTGTCGTTCGACATGCACGATCTCTGGTTCAACACCGCCGCCATGCAGCTGGCCGGGGTCAATGCCAAATCCCCGGATCTGAGCAAGACCCAGTACTACGAACGCGACTCGGACGGCACGCCCAGTGGCCATGCCCACGAGGACATGATCATGCCGATCCTCCTGGCGATGGGCTTCACCAGCCCGACGACGATCGCGGAAGCCCAGAAGCTCACCATTGACGTGGTTCCCCGCTACGGCATCACCACCTATATGGAGGCAGGAGCGGTGCTGGGGACTCGCAACCAGGACAATGAATGGGTGTATCAGAAGCTGATCGAACGCGATCAGGCCGGCGAGCTGCCGATCCGCATCGTCGGCACGGTGTGGACCCGCAGCACGGGCGATGATCCCGCGCAGATCGCGGCTCTGCTCAAGGACTGGAACCAGCGACTGCGCTCGGAGCATGTGCAGATCAGCGTCAACAAGCTCTGGAGCGATGGCGTGCTGCTCAGCGGCGCGGCTCTGACGCTGGAGCCATTCAGCGACGACCCACTCAACAACGGCCGCATGACCTTCAGCGGCGAGCACATCCAGAAGCAGATCGAGGCCACCCAGAAGGCCGGCTTTGACATGCACATCCACGTGGATGCCGATGGCTCCACCCGCACCGTTCTCGATGCCTACGAGCGCGCCTTCGCCCGGGTCGGCAACAAGGGAACGCGCCATGTGATCTGCCACAACACGATGGTGCACCCCACGGACATCCCCCGCTACAAGCAGATGGGGCTGATCGCCAATGCCACGCCGCTGTGGGGCACCGACTACGACGGCTTCTACCGCAAGACCTATGAACGGCGCATCGGCAAGCAGCGGATCGAGGAGCGCCTGTTCCCCTATGGCGATCTGCAGCGTTCTGGAGCAATCATCAGCTACGGCGCGGATATCCCGGGGGTGGATCTGCCGGAGATCCCGCCAATGATCCAGCTGGAGGCGGCGGTGACCCGCAAACGGGTCGGCTTCCCCGACGACGAACCGCTGGTGGCCCGACAGCGCGTCAGCGTGGCGGAGGCCCTGCGCAATTACACCTGGAACGGCGCCTATCAGCTGCGGATGGAGGACAGGATCGGCTCGATTGAGGTGGGCAAGCTGGCCGATCTGGTGGTGCTGGGGGCCAACCTGTTCAAGGTGGTGCCCGAACAGATTCACACGGTGCCGGTGCTGCTCACACTGATGGACGGGCGCGCCACCCACGACAGCCTGAACAGCTGAAGCGAGCACCGGCCAGCTGCCGGGGGCTCCAGGCTCGCCGCGGCCATCCATCCAAAACAGCCGCAGCCGGCAGAAGAGAAGCCTCGGGCTCAGGCGGCTGAGGGAGGCTTGCCCGCCTTGGCCGCCGCCGAGGGCAGCTGCTCGAGGCGGCCGTCGCGCTTGAGGCGGGCCTGAAGCCTCAGCCAGCCCAAGCCCACCGGCAGGCTGAGCACCAGGGGAACGGCGGTGAGCGCCGGGCGGCTGCTTGCCGCCAGCAGCGCCGCCGCCACCGCCAGGCCACCCAGCAGGAACGACTGACCGGCGCACTGCTGCGCCAAAGCAACGCGCCGCAGCAACCGATCGGTTTCACCGGCGCGGATCTGCACCTGCAGGTCGCCCTGCTCAATGCGCGAGAGGCTGTCCTCCAG
>JBDKGF010000117.1:0-2572 GCA_039798305.1 Cyanobacteriota bacterium | reverse complement strand
AGCTTGAGGATCGAAACGCTGTAGCCCCGGCTCTTGAGCAGGCGCCCCAGGCTGGCGGCCACGATCCCCTTGCCGATGCTGGATACCACGCCACCGGTCACGAAGACGAATTTGGCCATGGGATCCGTAGCGACCCTTTAATTTACCGGCCTGCATCGGGCTGGTCGCTGTCGAGGCTGCGCATGTAGTCCTGTACCCGGCAGCGCCGCTGGGGTTGGCGCAGCTTGAGCAGGGCGCGCGATTCGATCTGCCGCACCCGCTCCCGCGAGAGGTGCAGGTCTTCGCCGATCTGGGAGAGGGTCTGGGGGGTGTCGTCCTCCAGTCCGTAGCGCAGGCGGATCACAGCGGCTTCGCGGCTGGTGAGCTCCTCCAGCAATGCCTCCAGGTCGTCGTGCAGGGCTTCGCGGGCCAGCTCCTGCTCCGGGGTGGCGTGGCTGTCTTCGAGCAGATCGCCCAGCTGCGTGTCCTGCTCGCGGCCCACCCGCGTGTCGAGCGACACCGAGCGCGGCACCCGCATCAGCGTGAGTCGCACCACCTCTTCGCTGAGGCCCAGTTCCTTGGCGAGGTCGCTTACCGAGGCCAGGCGGCCGTGTTCCGTGGCGATCTGGCGCTGGGCCTTTTTGATGCGATTGAGCTTCTCGGTCACATGCACCGGCAACCGGATCGTGCGGCTCTGGGTGGCGATGGCGCGGGTGATCCCCTGGCGGATCCACCAGTAGGCGTAGGTGCTGAAGCGGAAGCCGCGGGTGGGGTCGTATTTCTCCACGGCGCGCTCCAGGCCCAGGGTTCCCTCCTGCACCAGATCCAGCAGTTCCATGCCCCGCTGCTGATACTTCTTGGCCACGGCCACCACCAGGCGCAGGTTGGCCTGGATCATCCGGTCGCGGGCGCGGCGGCCGTGATGCAACGCCTGCTTGAGCTCGGCCACGCTCAGGCCGCTGCGCTCCGCCCAGGCTTCATGGCCCTGCCGCAGTTGGTCGCGCAGATCCGGTACGGAGCACCCCAAGTGCTCGGCCCATTGCTGCACCGCAGGCCAGTGTCCGAGCTGTGTGGCAAGCCGCTGGCGATCGGTCTCCAGGCTGATCAGTTCAGCCAGGGGTGCGGCCTGGCTGGCCAGCCCCTGTCGCTCCCGCAGCAGGCGCTCACGCTTCTGCACCTGCCTGGCCAGGGTGAGCTCCTCCTCGTGGCTGAGCAGGTCCACCCGGCCGATGTCCTGCAGGTAGAGGCGCACCAGATCGCTGCTGCCGCGCCTGCCGGCTGACGAGGGTTTGGGGCTGGAAGGGCCCTGGGGCACAGGCTGCGCCTGAAACAGCAACCCAAGGATCGAGTCTCAGTTGAGATTCGCGTCTGAATCGCTTGTTTCTGTTCGGGATTGCCGCGCCGTTGCGGTGGCTCAGGCCTCCGTGTCTTCCTCCACCCAGGTGCTGGCCACGTGCAGCTCTTCGAGCTGTTTGGCGGCCACACCGCCGGGGGCGCCGGTCATCAGGCAGCGGGCCTGTTGGGTCTTGGGGAAGGCGATGGTGTCGCGGATCGATTCCTCGCCGGCCAGCAGCATCACCATGCGATCCACGCCGAAGGCCAGGCCGCCGTGGGGCGGAGCGCCCATGTCGAGCGCTTCCATCAGGAATCCGAACTGCTGGTTGGCCTCCTCAAGGGGCAGGCCAACGGTTTGCAGCACCTGGCGCTGCAGGGCTGAATCGTGGATGCGCAGGGAACCGCCGCCCAGCTCCAGGCCGTTGAGCACCAGGTCGTAGGCCTGGGCCCGGGCGGTGGGCAGGGTGTCGGCCCAGGCGGCGGGGTCGCTGCCCAGATCGGCGGTGTTCGGGGCGCAGAAGGGGTGGTGCAGCGCCTCGTAGCGGTTCTCGTCGGCGTTGAATTCGAACATCGGGAAATCCACCACCCAGAGGAAGTTCCAGCTGTCGTTTTCGCTGTCGGGCTTCACCATGCCCAGCTCGCGGGCCAGGTATTGGCGCACCCGATCGAGGGCCTTGTTCACCGTGGCGGTGTCGCCGGCGCCGAACAGAATCAGTGTTCCTGGCTCAGCGCCGGTGCGCGCCAGCAGCTCGGCCTTCTTCTCGTCAGAGAGGTTGTCTTTGATGGCGCCGATGGTGTCGATCTCGCCGCCTTCGCGCACGCGGATGAAGGCCAGGCCGCCGGCACCGGCTTTCTGGGCTTCGCTGAACACATCGCCGCCTGGCTTGATGCGCACGTTGCTCACGGCGTCGTTGCCGCCGGGTACAGCGATGCACTTCACCGAGCCGCCAGCAGCCACGGCGCCTGAAAACACCTTGAAGCCCATGTCGGCCACCAGGTCGCTCACATTGGTGAGCTCCATGCCGTAGCGGGTGTCGGGACGGTCGGTGCCGTAACGCTCCATCGCGTCATGCCAGGTGAGGCGCGGGAAGGGCCGCGGTAGCTCCACGCCTTTCACCGTTTTCCAGATGGAGGCGATCAGCGCTTCGTTGAGCTCAAGGATCTGCTCCTGATCCATGAAGCTCATCTCCATGTCCAGCTGGGTGAATTCCGGCTGGCGATCGGCGCGCAGGTCTTCGTCGCGGAAGCAGCGAGCCAC
>JBDKGF010000116.1:0-5857 GCA_039798305.1 Cyanobacteriota bacterium | reverse complement strand
CAGCTGCCGCTGAAATACGTGGCCTACACCCCCTGCTTCCGCCGCGAAGCCGGCAGCTACGGGCGTGACACCCGCGGCCTGATCCGCCTGCACCAGTTCAACAAGGTGGAGCTCTACTGGTTCTGCCATCCCGACCACTCGGCCGAGGCGCATCAGCAGATCACCGCCGATGCCGAAGCGGTGCTCGAGGCGCTGGAGCTGCCCTACCGCAAGATCGAGCTCTGCACGGGCGATATGGGCTTCTCCGCCTCCCGCACCTACGACCTGGAGGTGTGGCTGCCGGGCGCCGGCGCCTACCGCGAGATCTCCAGCTGCTCGGTGTGCGGCGATTTCCAGGCCCGCCGCTCCGCCATCCGCCTCAAGGAGGGCAAGGGCACCCAGCTGGTGCACACCCTCAACGGCAGCGGCCTGGCCGTGGGCCGCACCATGGCGGCCCTGCTGGAGAACGGCCAGCAGGTGGACGGTTCGGTGAAACTGCCGGCCGCCCTGGTGCCCTACTTCGGCGCCGAGCGCATCAACGCCGCCGCCTGAGTTGAGGCGCCCTGGCGCTCAGCCCGCGGCGAGGCCAAGCGCCGCGTCGGTGTGAGCGCGCATCGCCCTGAGCCGATCGGGATCCTGCGCAAGATCCATCCCCCAACCGGGGATCAGGGCGCGCAACTGCTGCTGCCAGGCGCTGCTGCCGAAGCGCTCGGGCCAGCAACGCTGCAACAGCTCCAGCATCGTCTGCACGGCAGTGGAGGCTCCGGGGGATGCACCCAGCAGTGCCGCCAGAGATCCATCGGCACTGTTCACCACCTCGGTGCCCATCTGCAGGCTGCCGCGTCCGTTGATCCGCTTGATGATCTGCACCCGCTGGCCAGCCACCGCCAGCTCCCAGTCGTCGCTGCGGGCCTGGGGCAGAAACTGACGCAGGCTCTGCAAACGCTGCTCCTGGCTCTGCAGCACCTGAGACACCAGATAACGCACCAAATCGACGTTTGAGACACCCACCTGCAGGCTGGGCAGCAGGTTGAACGGCTTCAGCGATCCCGCCAGATCCCACAGAGACCCCTGCTTGAGGAAGCGGGTGCTGAACCCGGCGTAGGGGCCGAATAACAGAGCCCGCTGGCCGCCGATCCAGCGGGTATCAAGATGCGGCACCGACATCGGCGGAGCGCCCACCGCCGCCTTGCCGTACACCTTGGCGTTGTGGCCCGCGATCACCTCCGGATTGCGGCACACCAGCCATTGGCCACTCACGGGGAAGGCCCCGTACTGCCGCGATTCGGGAATGCCCGAGCGCTGCAGCAGCGGCAGGGCACCGCCACCGGCACCGAGAAACACAAACGAAGCCTCAAAGGCAGTGGTGGCCCCGCCGGGCTGCCGGGCCTCCACCAGCCAGCCGCGGCCACCACGCTCCAGAGCCACCACCTCGTGCTCGAGGCGCACATCCACGCCCCGGAGCAAGGCAACCGTGAGGGCACCGAAATTCACATCGGTGCCGCGGGCCACACGGGTGGCCGCCAGCGGCTGATCGAGTGAACGGCCCTGCATCACCAGCGGCATCCACTCGCGCAGCTGAGCGCTATTGCCGCTCCACTGCATCCCTGCGAACTGGGGGCTGGCCTCCAGCGCTTCCCAACGGCGGCGCAGGAAGGCCACGTTCGCCTCACCCCAGACAAAACTGAGATGAGGCACTGCCCTGAGGAAGGCGGCCGGATCCTGCAGCTCGCCGCGCTCCAGCAGGGAAGCCCAGAACTGCAGGCTCAGCTCGAAGGCAGCGTTGATCGCCAACGCCTTGGCGATCGGTACCGAGCCATCAGCGGTCTGGGGGGTGTAGTTGAGCTCGCAATTGGCCGCATGGCCGGTGCCGGCGTTGTTGAGCGCGGCGCTGCTCTCCGCCGCCACCGCCGGCAGCCGCTCGAGCACCACGACCTCCAGATCTGGATCGAGCTGACGCAGCAGCCGGGCCAGGGTGGCACCCATGATTCCGGCCCCCACCAGCAGGGCATCGCAGCGGTGCGTCATCGGGCCAGGGCATCCCTCCACAATGGAGTCACTTTGCACCTGCGCGGATGGGGGTTCTCACGGCCCTGGCGATCCTGGCCGGCTTGATCGTGGTGCACGAGGCCGGCCATTTCTTTGCCGCCACCTGGCAGGGCATCCGCGTCAGCGGTTTCTCTGTTGGCTTCGGGCCGGTGCTGCTCGAGCGCCAGCGGCGCGGCGTGCAGTTCGCCCTGCGGGCCATTCCGCTTGGGGGCTTCGTGTCGTTTCCGGATGACGAGGAAGAGAGCACCATCCCCGCCGATGACCCCGATCTGCTGCGCAACCGCCCCATCCCACAACGGGCACTGGTGATCGCAGCGGGCGTGCTGGCCAACCTGCTGCTGGCCTGGAGCGTGCTGGTGGCGCAGGGCCTGGTGGTGGGCATCCCAGCTGGCTTCAGCGCCACGCCCGGCGTGCTCGTGTCCGGTGTCCAGCCCGGCCAGGCGGCGGCGGCGGCGGGCCTGCGCCCTGGTGATCGCATCCTCACGGCGGATGGCGTGAATCTGGGCGGCGGCCAGAACGCGGTGGCCCAGCTGGTGGAACGGGTCAAGGCGGCTCCGGATCAAACCCTGCAGCTCGAAGCCGAACGGGCCGGCAAACCGATCAGCATCGCCCTCACCCCGGCCGATCTCAGCGGCATCGGCCGCATCGGAGCCCAGCTGCAGCCCAGCGGCTCCGAAGCCTTCCGCCGGCCTCGGGGCCCGGGCGAAATCGTGCGCCAGGCCAACCACGACTTCATCAGCCTCACCCAGCGCACGGTGGAGGGGTTCGTCACCCTCGCCACCCATTTCGGCGAAACGGCCAGCCAGGTGTCGGGCCCGGTGAAGATCGTGGAGATGGGCGCTTCGCTGGCCAAGCAGGGCGGCAGCAGCCTGTTCCTCTACACGGCCCTGATCTCGATCAACCTGGCGGTGCTCAACGCCCTGCCCCTGCCCCTGCTAGATGGCGGCCAGTTCGTGTTCCTGATGCTGGAAGGCCTGCGCGGCAAGCCGCTGCCCGAAAGGTTCCAGCTGGCCTTCATGCAGTCGGGCTTTGTGTTTCTGGTGGGACTCAGCCTGGTCCTGATCGTGAAGGACACTAGCCAGCTGGCGGCGGTGCAGCAGCTGCTGGGCCGCTGAGGGCACCCCGAGGGGTACTCTGGTTTGTCATTGCCCGTTGAGTCCAGGCCGCATGGCGAAGAAGTCAATGATTGCGCGCGATGTCAAGCGCCAGAAGATGGTTGAGCGCTTCGCTGCCAAGCGCGCCGCTCTGATGGCTGCCTTTGAAGCCGCTGCCGATCCGATGGAGCGCCTGGAAATCCACCGCAAGATCCAGGGCCTGCCCCGCAACAGCGCCAAGGTGCGCCTGCGCAACCGCTGCTGGGCCACCGGCAAGCCCCGTGGTGTGTATCGCGATTTCGGCCTGTGCCGCAACCAGCTGCGCGAGCGCGCCCACAAAGGCGAGCTGCCCGGCGTGGTCAAGTCCTCCTGGTGAGCTCAGGCTCCAGCCTTTGCAAGCCCAAAGCGCCCCTTGGCGCTTTTTTTTTGCTCCTGCATCCCGCGCCTGCCAGCCAGAGCGAAGGACAACAGACGCGCCGCCCCGCTTTCCAAAGAGATTGCGGGCGTTGTCACGGCATTCGCACGCCGGATGCGAGAATCGCACTTGACAACAAACAAGACATAAGCCCAAGTGCAAGGTCACACTCAGTCGATCTCCTTCGATGGTCGGGAGATCCGGCTGACCACGGGCCGCTTTGCCCCACAGGCTGGCGGTTCGGTCATGGTCGAATGCGGAGATACAGCCGTTCTGGTCACCGCCACCCGCTCCGGCGGTCGTGAAGGGATCGATTTCCTGCCCCTGATCTGCGACTACGAAGAGCGCCTGTACGCCGCTGGTCGCATCCCCGGCAGCTTCATGCGCCGTGAGAGCCGCCCCCCCGAGCGGGCCACCCTGATTGCTCGTCTGATCGACCGGCCGATGCGGCCGCTGTTCCCCAGCTGGCTGCGCGACGACCTTCAGATCGTGGCCACCTGCATGTCGCTCGATGAGCGCGTGCCACCCGATGTGCTCGCCGTGACCGGCGCTTCCCTGGCCACTCTGCTGGCCAAAATCCCCTTCCACGGCCCGATGGCTGCCGTGCGGGTGGGCCTGCTGGGCGACGACTTCGTGCTCAACCCCAGCTACCGCGAGATCGAGCGCTCCGACCTGGATCTGGTGGTGGCCGGCACCCCTCAGGGCGTGATCATGGTGGAAGCAGGCGCCAACCAGCTGCCCGAGCAGGACGTGATCGAAGCCATCGACTTCGGCTACGAAGCGGTGTGCGAACTGATCAAGGCCCAGCAGGCCCTGCTCAAGGAGCTCGGCATCGAGCAGGTGATCCCCGAAGCCAAGAGCGAAGACGACACCCTGCCCAAATTCCTCGAGAAGGAATGCGCCAAGGGCATCGGTGAGGTGCTCAAGCAGTTCAGCCTCACCAAGGCCGAGCGCGACCAGCAGCTCGATGAAATCAAGGCCAAGGCCGCCGAGAAGATCGACGCCCTCAAGGACGACGACGCCATCAAGGTGGCGGTGAGCAGCAACGGCAAAGCGCTGGGCAACAGCTACAAGTCGCTCACCAAAAAGCTGATGCGCGATCAGATCGTCAAGGACGGCAAGCGCGTCGATGGCCGCAACCTCGACGAGGTGCGCCCGATCAGCGCCGCCGCGGGCGTGCTGCCCAAGCGCGTGCACGGTTCTGGCCTGTTCCAGCGCGGTCTCACCCAGGTGCTCTCCTGCGCCACCCTCGGCACCCCGAGCGATGCTCAGGAAATGGACGATCTCAACCCGTCCACCGAGAAGACCTACCTGCACCACTACAACTTCCCGCCCTACTCCACCGGCGAAACCAAGCCGATGCGCAGCCCCGGCCGTCGCGAGATCGGCCACGGCGCCCTGGCGGAGCGGGCCCTAGTGCCCGTACTGCCCAGCAAGGAAAGCTTCCCCTACGTGCTGCGCGTGGTGTCGGAGTGCCTCAGCTCCAACGGCTCCACCTCGATGGGTTCGGTGTGCGGCAGCACCCTCGCCCTGATGGATGCCGGCGTTCCCCTGAAGGCCCCCGTGAGCGGCGCCGCCATGGGCCTGATCAAGGAAGGCGAGGAAGTGCGCATCCTCACCGACATCCAGGGCATCGAGGACTTCCTCGGCGACATGGACTTCAAGGTGGCCGGCACCGAGAAGGGCATCACCGCCTTGCAGATGGACATGAAGATCACCGGTCTTGAGGTGAAGACCGTGGCGGAGGCCATCAACCAGGCCCGTCCTGCCCGTCTGCACATCCTCGAGAAGATGCTCGAGGCGATCGAGAAGCCCCGCGAGGTGCTGAGCCCCCACGCTCCGCGCCTGCTCAGCTTCCGCATCGATCCCGAGCTGATCGGCACCGTGATCGGCCCCGGCGGCCGCACGATCAAAGGCATCACCGAGCGCACCAACACCAAGATCGACATCGAGGACGGCGGCATCGTCACGATCGCCAGCCATGACGGTGCTGCCGCTGAAGAAGCCCAGCGCATCATCGAAGGCCTCACCCGCCGCGTGTCGGAGGGCGAGGTGTTCAGCGGTGCCGTCACCCGCGTGATCCCGATCGGCGCCTTTGTGGAAATCCTGCCCGGCAAGGAAGGGATGATCCACATCTCCCAGCTGAGTGAAGCCCGGGTGGAGAAGGTGGAAGACGTGGTGCGCGTCGGCGATCAGGTGACCGTGCGCGTGCGCGAGATCGACAACCGCGGCCGCATCAACCTCACCCTGCGTGGCGTACCCCAGGCGGAAGAGTCGGCAGCAGCCGTCACCGTGGTCGAGTGATCCGATGAGGCCCTGC
>JBDKGF010000115.1:0-5802 GCA_039798305.1 Cyanobacteriota bacterium | reverse complement strand
TGCAGTTCCAGCTGCGGGATGCCAACGCCTCCCGCCAGGAACAGCGGCAGCTGCTGAGCCGCCAACGCCGCCGCGAGCCGGAGCCGCTTGCCGCTCTGCTGTTTGCCTGCCTCGGCCGCGGTGAGGGGCTCTACGGCCAACCTGATGGCGATGTGAGCGCCTGCCGCGAGCAGTTTGAGCATGTGCCGGTGGCCGGGGCTTTCTGCAATGGCGAGATCGGACCGGTGGCTGGCGCCACCCACCTACACGGCTACACCGCGAGCTGGGGCTTCCTTGTGCCCAACCATCCCCCCGCCGACAGCCCTGCCTCCTGAGCCGCATGGTTCGCCAACACGTCAACCCCCTCAGCCGCTTCTTCCAGCTGCCGCTGGAACTGCCTGCCCCGGCTGACCTGTTTGCCGATCCGCAGCAGCCGATTCACCTCGACATCGGTTGTGCCCGCGGCCGCTTCCTGCTGGCCCTGGCCCAGCAGCAACCCGGCGTGAACCATCTCGGCGTGGAGATCCGCCGGGCGCTGGTGCAGGCAGCCGAAACCGACCGGCAGGCCCTCGCCCTGGGCAACCTCCACTATCTGTTCTGCAACGCCAATGTGAGCCTGCAGGCCTGGTTGACGGCCCTGCCGGCCGGCCGGCTCGATCTGGTGTCGATCCAGTTCCCGGATCCGTGGTTCAAGAAAAAACACCACAAACGGCGGGTGCTGCAGCCGGAACTGCTGCTGGCGATCGCCGCGGCCCTGGCACCGGGCAAACGCCTGTTCATGCAGAGCGATGTGCTCGCCGTGATCGAGCCGATGGTGGGCATCACCGAAGCGAGCGGGTGCTTCAGCCGGCCCGCCACCGATGCGCGCCCCTGGCGAGCAGACAACCCCCTGCCGGTGCCCACCGAGAGGGAAATTTATGTACTGGGGCAAGACCTACCGGTATATCGCGTGCTCTACGAACGCAACGATGCACCGCTCCCGGAGCTGGCGGTGCTGGAGCAATGGCTGGAAGCCACCCCCGAACCAACCGATAATCCGCTCGAACCCGCAGTCCCCACGGCATGAGCCTGGCCCCGGTGCCGACCACCCCCTGGCTGCTGCGCTGGCAAGGCCTGCTGGCCGGGGCCGCCTCAGGTCCCCTCGGCTCACGCCTCAGCCTGGTGGCGGGGATCGTGCTGTGCGCGCTGATGGCAGGGCTGCCGCTGGTCACCCGCGGTGGCCTCAGCCTGCTGATCCTCGCCGCGGGGCTGCTCTGGCTGCTGTGGGCCCTGTGCACCCCGGCAGGACGCGTCGGCGGCATCAGCGGCTGGTTGCTGCTGATGCTCGGCATTGCCGTGCTGGCCACCGGCTTCTCACCGGTGCCGATGGCGGCCTTCAAAGGGCTGCTGAAACTGATCAGCTACCTCGGTGTCTACGCCTTGATGCGCGAATTGCTCGCGCGAGCGCCCCAGTGGTGGAACCGGATCGTGGCGGCTCTGCTGACCGGTGAACTGGTGAGCGCCGTGATGGCGATTCGTCAGCTCTATGGCGACACCACCGAGCTAGCCCGCTGGGCCGACCCCAACTCCGTGGCCGACGGCACGATCCGCGTGTATGGCCCGCTCGAGAACCCCAACTTGCTGGCGGGGTACCTGATCCCGATCCTGCCGATCGCCCTGGTGGCGCTAGTGCGCTGGCGCTCGTGGCCGCAGCGGCTCTTTGCCGCGGCCTCGCTGCTGATCGGTACCGCTGCTCTGTTCCTGACCTACAGCCGCGGCGGCTGGCTGGGGATGCTCGGGGCCCTGGGCGGGGTTGTGCTGCTGCTGGTGCTGCGCCAGACCCGCCACTGGCCCACCCTCTGGCGCCGGCTGTTTCCGCTGCTGCTCGTCAGCGCCGCCGTGGCGATGCTGGTGGTGGCCGTCACCCAGATCGAGCCGCTGCGCATCCGCGTGATGAGCCTGGTTGCTGGCAGACAGGACAGCTCCAACAACTTCCGGATCAACGTGTGGCTGGCGGCAATCGAGATGATTCAGGACCGGCCGTGGCTGGGCATCGGCCCCGGCAACAGCGCCTTCAACCTGATTTATCCGCTGTACCAGCAGCCCAAGTTCAACGCTCTGAGCGCCTATTCGGTGCCCCTCGAGCTGCTGGTGGAGGGCGGCATCCCCAACCTGCTGGCTGGCCTCGGCCTGCTGGCGGCGAGCATCCGCGCCGGCTGGGCGCAGCTCAAAGGCGAATCGGCCTGGGCGCTGCCGGCCCTGGCGGCCCTGGCGGCGATCGCGGGATTGTGCGTGCAGGGCATCACCGACACCATCTTTTTCCGCCCCGAGGTTCAGCTCACAGGCTGGTTCTGCCTGGCCACGCTCAGCGTCAGCCGCAGCGCTCAGGCCAGCGGCGATGCCTGAGGCCCGGCCGCCCCTGATCGCCGGCTTCGATGCCGGCCAGACCCACACCACCTGCCGGCTGGCGGCACTCCACAGCGACGGCTCGTGGCAACCCCTGAGCGAAGGCCAGGGCAGCGGGGTGACGCATCTGGCGGCAGCCGGCGGCGCCGACCGTTTTCAGCAGGCACTGCGCAGCAGCCTGACGACCGCTCTGGCCGCGGCGGCCTTGGATCCAGACACCAGCCTGGCGGCGGCAGGCATCGGCGCCAGCGGCATCGAAGCCGGCAGCCCTGTGCAAACGGAGGCCACGGTCCTGGCGACCCGATCCCTCCAGCTCGCCGGCGAGCGAACCGTTGTGGTGGGCGATGAGCGCACCGCCCTGGCCGGTGCCTTCGGTGGCGGTGCCGGCATCCTGGTGATCAGCGGCACCGGCTGCATCGCCGTGGGCAGCGATGGCCAGGGGCGACTTCACCGCTGCGGCGGCTGGGGATGGCTGCTGGATGGGGCCGGCTCGGCCATGGATATCGGCCGCGATGGTCTGGCCGTGAGCGTGCAGATGGCGGATGGGCGCCTGGCGGACAGCGCGCTGCGCCCGGCGCTCTGGCAGGCGCTTGGCGCTGATTCAGCCCAGGCCGTGAAGGCCGCCGTGGTGGCGCCGGCGTTCGGTGCCGCAGGCTTCGCCCGCCTCGCCCCGGTGGTGGATGCGCTGGCCCAGGCCGGCGACAGCCAGGCCCAAACGGTGATCACGCGGTCCGCCGAGGCCCTGGCGGTGATGGTGCAGAGCGTGGCGCACGAACTTCACCTGCCGCAGCCAGCTGTCTGCGGCGTGGGGGGTGCCCTGCTCCACCTGCCGCAGCTCCAGCAGGACTTCCGGACAGCCCTGCAACAGCGCATCCCGGCAGCCACGCTGCAGGATCCTGCCGGCGATGCCTGCAGTGGAGCCCTCAGCCTTGCCGCTCAGGCTGCGCTCAAGCCGCGTTGAGGTACTGGTCCGCCAGGGCGGCCAGATGCTCACTCCAATGATCCACATCACCCTGTTCCGCCGCTTCCACCATCACGCGCAGCAGGGGCTCGGTGCCGCTGGCCCGCACCAGCACGCGACCGGAACCCTGCATGGCCGCCTCGGCCTGCCGCACCGCATCACTCAGCGGAGTGCAGCTCTGCCAGCCGGTGCGACGCCCCTTGTCGGGCACGGTCACATTCACCAGCTTCTGGGGATAGGGATGGAAGCTGCTGTCCATCCAATCGGCCAGGGAGCCCCCCCGCGCCTGAATCAAGGTGGCCACCTGCAGAGCGGTGAGAAGGCCGTCGCCGCTCATGCCATGGCGGGCCGACAGGATGTGGCCTGACTGCTCACCCCCCAGCGCCGCGCCTAGGTCCTGCATGGCGGCGTGCACGTATTGATCACCGACGGCCGTGCGCTCCAGCCGCCCTCCTGAGGCCTGCCAGGCCCGCTCAAAACCGAGATTGCTCATCACGGTGGCGACAATCCGGTTGTCGGGCAAGGCGCCCTCGGCCATCAGGGCCTGGCCCCACAGATACAAAATCTGATCGCCATACACCACCCGGCCGAGGCCATCCACCGCGAGCATCCGGTCGGCGTCGCCATCAAAGGCAAAACCCATGGCCGCGCCCTGCTCCAGCACCGCAGCCCGCAGCGGCCCGAGATGAGTGCTGCCGCAGTTCTGGTTGATGCGGCTGCCGTCGGGCGCACCGTGGAGCACGGTGAGATCGGCCCCGAGGGTGCGGAACAGCGCTTCTCCGCAGCTGCTGGCCGAACCCCAGCAGAGATCCAGCACGATGCGGCATCCATCCAGGCGCGCACCGGCGACGCTCTCCAGCAGACGCTGCTGGTAAGCCTCCAGCAGGTCGGGGCGGTGCTGCAGGCGGCCGGTGCCGGAAAAGACGCTGCCGCCAGAGCCATCGGTGGCACCGTGCAGGCCGGCTTCGATAGCTGCCTGCTGCTCCTTGCCGAGCTTGGCGCCGCAGGCGCCGAACACCTTGATGCCGTTGTCGTGGGGTGGGTTATGGCTGGCGCTCACCATCAGGCCACCACTGCCGCCCAGCTGACGGATCGCGCCGGGTACGGCGGGGGTGGGGCACAGGCCCAGATCCAGCACCTCGCGACCGGCCGCCATGAGGCCAGCCGCCAGAGCTGCCACCAACATCGGCCCGCTGCTGCGCGAGTCGCTGCCCAGCAGGATCGGACCGCCCTGCGGCAGCACCTGCCCGCACCAATAGCCCAGCTGCAGCGCCAGCGCCGGGGTGATCTGATGGCCGACCCGGCCGCGGATGCCATCGGTGCCGAAGGCGGCTGTGCCCTGGGGCAATGGGGTTCCCAATGGGAACGCAGCCAGGGAGAACGCAGCCGGATCGGCCATCACACCAACGCACCTGAGGCGGCCTGCAGGCTAGGCCGAGGCCTCAGCGCCAGCGCCTCGGCCACCAGGCCCAGAGCAGCACGCTACCCACCAGCCAACCGGGCACCAGCTGCAGCGGCCAGAGGGGGCGCAACAGCAGCAGCGCCCCCGCCAGGGCCCAGACCTGCAGCACCCGCCGCCGTTGCCGCCATCCCGGCAACACGGTGAGGCTCGGCGGAAGCGAAGGCAGACGCAGCCGGCCCATGGCCTGGGGGTGAGATCTCCTCAAGAATGCCAACACCTGTTGCGCCCCGTTGCCCCAGCTGCGCCCCTCCGCCGTTCTGCTGATCGGCGCCACCTGCCTGGGCAGCGGGATCGCGTTGGCCGTAGCGCGCCAGGCTCTCGTGCAGCTGGCACCTCCTCTCAACCCCGCCAGCAGCAGCGCCGCACTGCAAGCCGCACGCTGGGGCAGCCTCGATCCGCAGCGCCGGCGCGACGCAGCGCTACTGCTGAGTGCCCAGCCCGAGCGCACGGCCAAGGAACGCCAACAGCTGCTCCAGGGCCAGGGCTGGGGCCAGGGGTCCCTGGCCGCTGTGGTGTTGAAGCAATCCGCCCAGAGCGCCGCAGCCCTGGGCCAGCGGCCGCGGGCTCAGGGCCTGTGGCAAACCTTGCTGCGCCGCTTCCCGCAGGAACCCGCCAGCGCGGATGCGCTTTACGCCCTGGGCCAGCACCAGCTGCTGCTGCGCCGCTTCCCCGCGCATCCTGCTGCCCTGGCCGCCGCACTGGAAGCCGGCGACAGCCTGCACCTGGCCCGCTGGGGGGCCCGCTGGCCCGGCGCTGAACCCCTGCTGCTCAGCGCCTGCCAGAAACCCAAGCAACCGCTCACCCCCGCCCAACGACAGCAACTGGCCAGCGGACTGCTGCAGCTGGGTCAGTGGGAGCCGGCCGAGCGCTGCCTGGCAGGGCAGCCACCGTCGCCGGAGCTGGCCCTCAACCTGGGGCGCAGCCTGCTGCGGGGCAGCAACGCCGAACAGCAACAAGGCCAGCAGCTGCTGCTGAAACTGGCCCTGCAGCAGCCCAGAACCCCCCTGGGCACAGA
>JBDKGF010000114.1:0-8315 GCA_039798305.1 Cyanobacteriota bacterium | reverse complement strand
GCCAGGCCTGCTTCACTTCAAGCGTGCCGACGAGCAGCGGCAGTTCCCGGCGCGCGGCCTCCAACAGCGTCGCGGCATCGCGGCCGACAGGGCCAGCCAGCAACTGCTCCACGCCAGCGCGATCCAGCTGACCGATCAACGCAGCCAGCACATCGATGCAGGCCGGGCTGGCCTCCTGCTCAAGCTGCTGCAGCCAGGGCTGCACGGGCAAGCGGCCGCGCCGCAACAGCTGCAGTTGCTGCCAGCGATCCGTGGAGTCGCTCAGCCCCAAAGGCGCAGAGATCACCGTTGGCTCCACCCTGGCAGGTCTTGGTTCGGCAAGGCCTCAGGCCGCCGCGCGGCGCCGCGCCCCGAAGCGCTCCACCAGCAGCTGCTCGAGCACATCCGGCAGCAGGGCCAGGGGAACGCCCTTGTCATGCAGTTCGGCCAGTTTCGGATCGGCGCCCATGTCACCGCCGAGGAAGATCTTCACCGCTTCCACCATCTGGCCCTCATGGCGGGCCTTGGCACCCATCAGACCGATCTCACCCATGTAGGGCTGACCGCAGGCGTTGGGGCAGCCGGTCCAGTGGCTGCGCACGGGATGGGGCAGCTCCAGGCGGCGCTCCAACTCCTCCACCACCGCCTGAGCGGTGGTTTTGGTGGGGATCAGGGCAAAGCTGCAGTAGCGATTGCCGGTGCAACTCACCGCCTCGGCCATCAGGGCACCGGGTTCAGACGGGAAGCGCTGCAGCAGCGGTTCGGCCAGCAGGCTCTCCACCCGCTCGGCCGGCACATTCACGATCAACACGTTCTGGGCTTCGGTGAAGCGCAGTTCACCGCTGCCGTAGCGGCGAGCCAGCGCAGCCAGCTCCGCCATGGATGTCGCATCGAGACGGCCCACCGGCACACTCAGCCCCACCCAGCTCAGCCCCTCCTGCTTCTGAGGATTCACGCCCAGCGCCGCACGCGGTGCGCACTTCACATGGTGCTCACCGTTGTGGGGGGCGGCCTCACCGCCGAGGGCAGTGAATTCCTGGAGCACCGCCTCGCGGTAACCCTCCAGGCCCAGCTCATCCACCAGATACATCAGGCGGCTCTTGTTGCGGGCCTGGCGATTGCCGCAGCGCTCAAAGTGACGCAGGGTGGCCAGGCTGTAGTCGGCCAGCTGATCGGCGCGCAGCCATAACCCCAGGGGGATAGCCAGCTCATTGCGCTGGGCGGAGAAGAAGCCGCCCACCATCACCGTGAAGCCGAGCTCACCGTTGTGATCGGCCGGCAGGAAGGCCAGATCGTTATGCAGCAGGAAGCTGTCGGGAGCGCCGCCCACGGCGATGTTGAACTTGCGGGGCAGGTTGCGGGGAGCATCGGCAGCCAGCAGGCGCTGCTGAATCGCCTCCACCAGCGGCCGCGTATCCACGAGCTCCTCGGGATCGAGTCCGGCCAGTGGATTACCGGTGATGTTGCGGGGGTTGTCATGGCCGGACTGACGGCTGGTGAGCCCCACGACCTGCATCGCCTCCATCAGCGGTGCCATGTCTTCCAGCAGCAGGCCGCGCAGCTGAAGGTTCTGACGGGTAGTGATGTCGGCGGAGCCATGCTCGCCGCAGCGATCCACCGCATCGGCGAGCACCTCCAGCTGATCGGCGCTGATCACGCCATTGGGCAGGCGCAGCCGCACCATGAACCGCCCGGGCGTCACCGGCCGAAAGAAGATCCCCAACCACTTCAGACGGATGGTGAGAGTGGCCTCATCGAGGTTGTCCCAACCCTGAGCCGCCAGTTCGCCCAGGCGTGGCGCCAGCTCCAGACCGCAGAGCTCCGCCTTGGCCTGCTCGATCTTGCTCAGGGTGACGGCCATGGCTGCAGCAACAACGCAGGGAGGCCACAGGGTGCTCAACCGGCAGCACCCGTCAGTGTCGCCATCGTTACCAAACCAACGTTCCTGGGCGTCAGAGCCAGACCCTCACCACTTCTTATAAGCAAGAAATTTTCCGCACATCGTCACCTTGACGCGATCGCCCGCCGGATCGGGCACCTTGTCCACATCGAGGCTGAAATCGATAGCGCTCATGATCCCGTCGCCGAACTTCTCCTGGATCACATCCTTGAGAGCCATGCCATACACCTGGATGATTTCGTAAAAGCGATAGAGCAACGGATCGGTGGGAATCACCGGATCCAGGCAACCTTTGGTGGGATAGGCCTGCAGCGCTTCACCGATGGATGAATCGAGTCCGAGCAGATCGGTGAGCTGGCTGGCCTCCTCCGGCGAAGCCGTGGACTGGCCATAGAACAGCGAGGCGATCCAGACCTCATCGCGGCCCATCGCCCGCTCCAGATCCGCAAAGCTGAGGCCCTTGGCGCGCTTGGCGGCCATCAAGGTGGCGGTGAGGGCGGAGCCTGAGGTCATGGTGGGACGCTGAACAGCAACAGCGCCACCCTCCGCGGCTGCACCATCGCAGGAAGCAACGCTTGCTACAGACCGGAGGTGCCTCCGCTACATCGCGATGGCCGATCCAGCCGTGATTCAGAATTGACTCACGTTGTGCCCAGCGGGCTGCATGGTGGCGACCCTCTCCACACAGCCAGGAGCAGCGCCATCAGGGTCAACGGAACCGCTCACCGAGCAGCGCGCCCGCTTTCGCACCTATCTGGGCAAGGTGGGCAGCGGCGAGCACACCAGCAGTGGCCTCAGCCGCGAGGAAGCCGCTGAAGCCATGGAGCTGATGCTGGATGGCATCGCCACACCAGCCCAGATCGGCGCCTTTCTGATCGCGCATCGCATCCGCAGACCGGAACCCCAGGAGCTGACGGGGATGCTGGATGTGTATCGGCGCCGCGGGCCGGTGATCACCAGCCGCACACCTGCGCTGTGCTTCGGCATGCCCTTCGACGGGCGCAGCCGCACGGCACCGATCTATCCACTCACAGCCCTGGTGCTGGCCGCGGCCAACATTCCCGTGGTGCTGCAGGGTTCCGGCCGCATGCCGGTGAAATACGGCGTGACCGGCGCCGAGCTGTTTGCCAGCCTTGGCCTCGCGCTCACCGGACGCAGCCTGGAGTGGGCGCAGGCCAGCCTGGATCGCTGCAACCTGACCCTGCTGCATCAGCCGGATCACTTCCCCGCCGCGGAACAGCTGATCCCTTACCGCGATGAAATCGGTAAACGGCCGCCGCTGGCCAGCCTCGAACTGATGTGGACGGCCCACCATGGACCCCACCTACTGGTGAGCGGCTTCGTGCATCCGCCCACCGAAGCCAGGGCCTGGGCCGCGCTGCAGCTGGCCGGTGAAACCAACGTGTTCACCGTGAAAGGCCTGGAAGGCAGCACCGACCTGCCCATCAGCCGGGCCTGTGTGACCGGGCGCGTGCAAACCGGCCAACCACCCGAGCGCCTGGTGCTGCATCCACGCGATCACGGCTGCTACGGCGCGGATCCCGCCTGGAACAACCTGGAACAGTGGAGCCAACAGGCCCTGGCCGGCCTGGGCGGACCGGGCGAGCTGGCAGCCTCCCTGCGCTGGAACGCCGGCACCTACCTGTGGCAGGCCGGAGCGGCCCCGAGCCTGCCCCAGGGCGTGGAGCAGGCCGAAGCACTGCTGCAGAGCGGAGCCGGCCTGCGGCAACTCGAGCGGATGCGTGAGTGGTTGAGCTGAGTGGCGGTGCCAACCCCACGGATCCAAGCAAGCCACTGTTTTACCTTTGAGCACGACTTCGTGGGCTCGTGGCGCTGCATCCCCCTCTGCGTGCGCCGCAAATTGGACCTGATCGGGCTCAAGCTCAAACTCAGCCACTGGCTGGAGCTGAGCCAGGCCCAACGCCAGCAGCTGGTCGACTGGCCGGATCAGCCCGAGGCCCTGCAGCAGCTGCACGAACAGCTACTGACCTGGACACGACCCATGGCCGACGGGGAGGCCCGCCCGCTGCCCGTTGCCATGGCGGAACCCTGGCAACAGCTGGAGACGGTGGCCGCTGAGGTGCAGCGGGCAGCACAACAACGCAATAGGGAACTCAGCCGCGAGCAGTGGGCCGAACTAGGGGAACTGGGGCGCTTTGCCCTCTGCAAACTGGCGCGCCCGGGACACGACCACCACAATCTCGAAGCCGCTTTTGCGGAGCTGCTGCTGCCATACGCACCATCGGATGGTTCACCGGAACACCAAGAAGCAGCGCAACCTGACATTCCGTAGCAACGGGCACCAGCGCCGATCAACCGTGCGTGATCTCTTAGTGCCGTTGGTCAGCATGTGCGCCAGCGCGTTATTCCTTCCCGACGGCCGCCCTTTGTTATGAGCGCCTCCTGGGTTACGGCTGCCATGCCGCCGCTGGCTTCTGGCGTCCGTTGTTCTCTTCGTTCATTCACCCAGACGCATCGCGCCCATGTCGAACCTGTCGCGCCGCAAATTTCTGATCACCGCCGCCGGTTCCGCAGCCGGTGCCATGTGGCTCGCCGCCTGCGGCGGCAGCAAGAAGCCCGCTGCTCAGAGCACCGCCAGCGGCGCTGACGCCCCCGAAGTGGCCGGCGCCACCCTGGGCTTCATCGCCCTCACCGACAGCGCTCCTCTGATCATCGCCAAGGAAAAGGGCCTGTTCGCCAAGCACGGCATGCCTGACGTGAAGGTGGTGAAGCAGACCTCCTGGGCCGTCACCCGCGACAACCTCGAGCTCGGCAGCGCCAAGGGCGGCATCGATGGCGCCCACATCCTCTCGCCGATGCCCCTGCTGCTCACGGCGGGCAAGATCACCAAGAGCAAGCAGCCGCTGCCGATGTACACGCTGGCGCGGCTCAACACCCAGGGCCAGGCGATCAGTGCCTCCAAGGAGCTGCTCGACGAAAAGCTGACGATCGACAACAAAGACGGGCTCGCCAAAGCCAGCAAGGGCCTCGGCCGCAAGATCAAAGCCGCCGTCACCTTCCCCGGGGGCACCCACGACCTGTGGATGCGCTACTGGATGTCGGCCAACGGCATCGATCCCAACAAGGACGCCGACCTGGTGGTGATCCCGCCGCCGCAGATGGTGGCGAACATGCAGACCGGCACCATGGATCTGTTCTGCGTGGGTGAACCCTGGAACCAGCGCCTGGTGAACAAGAAGCTGGGCTACACCGTGGCTCAGACCGGCGAACTCTGGGATAAGCACCCCGAGAAATCCTTCTCGATGCGCGCTGATTGGGTGGACAAGAACCCCAAGGCCGCCAAGGCACTGCTGATGGCCGTTCAGGAAGCCCAGATCTGGTGCCAGGACCCCGCCAACCTCGACGAGATGTGCGAAATCATCTCCAAGGACAAATACATCAAGGCTCCCGTTGCCGACATCAAGCCGCGCCTGGCCGGCAACGTGAACTACGGCGATGGCCGTGATGTGAAGAACAGCCCCTACAAGATGCTGTTCTGGGACAGCAACGCCTCCTTCCCCTACAAGAGCCACGACGCCTGGTTCGTGACCGAGGACATGCGCTGGGGTTACCTGCCGGCCAACACTGACATCAATGCGCTGGTGAACAAGGTGAACCGCGCCGACCTCTGGAAGGAAGCCGCTACCGCTATCGGCCAGCAGGCTGCGATCCCCGCCAGCGATTCGCGCGGCAAGGAAACGTTCTTCGATGGCGTGGTGTTCGATCCCGAGAACCCGAAGGCCTATCTCGACAGCCTCAAGATCAAGGCCATGAGCTGAGAGCGGCCGGGGAGCCTGCGGGCTCCCCCCGCCTCACTCGCTTGGCGCCACCTCTTCAACGACCGCTGCCGCAGCGGCCGATGGAGTCTCTTTGTCTTCACTCACGTCCACGATGACCGCGCTCACGCCCGCCAGCCGTTCCAGACGGCCTTCCAAACTGCGCCGCCTGCAACCGGGTCTGCGCAACCTGATGCCCTACCTGATCTGCATCGGCGGGTTCCTGATCGCCTGGCAGATCCTCTCGCTGATCCTTGGCGTGGCGCGCCTGCCAGGACCGATCAACGTGATCGTGGAAACCTGGGATCCCTACATCAGCCAGCCGTTCTTTGACGACGGCGGCACCAGCAAGGGGCTGGGATGGCAGATCCTGATCTCCCTGCAGCGCGTGGCCATGGGCTACGGCCTGGCAGCGGTGGTGGGCATCGCCATCGGTGGCGTACTCGGCCTCAACCGCTTCATCGGCAAAGGCCTCGATCCGGTGATTCAGGTGCTGCGCACAGTGCCGCCCCTGGCCTGGTTCCCGATCTCCTTGATGGTGTTCCAGGACGCCAACACCTCGGCGATCTTCGTGATCTTCATCACCGCCATCTGGCCGATCATCATCAACACGGCCGTTGGCATCCGCGAAATCCCGCAGGATTACACCAACGTGGCGCGGGTGTTGCGGCTGCGCAAAGGCGCCTACATCCGCAACATCGTGATCCCGGCCACGGTTCCCTACGTGTTCACCGGTCTGCGGATTTCGGTGGGTCTGGCCTGGTTGGCGATCGTGGCGGCGGAGATGCTCAAGGCCGATGGCGGCATCGGCTACTTCATCTGGGATGCCTACAACGCCGGCGGTGATTCCAGCTCCAGTCAGATCATCCTCGCCATCCTTTATGTGGGCGTGGTGGGCCTGGCCCTTGATCGGCTTGTGGCCTATGTGGGCAGCCGCGTCGCCCAGGGAGGCAACTGACGATGTCCATTGCCTTTCTCACGGTTGACGACGTCACCCAGGTTTTTCCCCTCGATGACGGCGGCCGTTATGTGGCCCTCAAGGACATCGACCTCAGCATCAGCGAAGGTGAATTCGTCTCGCTGATCGGCCACTCGGGTTGCGGCAAATCCACACTGCTCAACCTGATGGCTGGCCTCACCCAGGCCAGCAGCGGCGGCATCCTGATGGATGGACGCCAAGTGACCGATCCGGGGCCCGACCGGATGGTGGTGTTCCAGAACTACTCGCTGCTGCCCTGGCAGACCGTGCGCCAGAACATCGCCCTGGCGGTGAACAACGTGATGCGCAGCGCCAGCGCCGCTGAGCAGAGCGAGCGCATCGAACAGAGCATCCAGCTGGTGGGCCTCGGCCATGCCGCGGATAAGTACCCCAGAGAGCTCTCCGGCGGCATGAAGCAGCGGGTGGCGATCGCCCGTGCCCTGGCGATTCGCCCCAGGCTGCTGCTCTTGGATGAACCCTTCGGCGCTCTCGATGCCCTCACCCGCGGCAATCTGCAGCAACAGCTGATGCAGATCTGCCAGCAGGCCGGCGTCACCACCGTGATGGTGACCCACGACGTGGATGAAGCCCTGCTGCTCTCCGATCGGGTGGTGTGTCTCACCAACGGCCCGGAGGCCGGCATCGGCCAGATCCTGCAGGTGCCGTTGCCGCGGCCGCGCCAGCGGCTCGAGGTGATGAACCACCCCGACTACTACCACCTGCGCAGTGAGCTGATCAGCTTCCTGCAACAGCAGCGGCGCCTCAAACAGCGCAAGCAACGGATTGCACCGGTGGTGCCCGCAGCCAAACCAGATCTGGAAACCGTGCGCCTCGGCTATCTGCCGGGCCTTGATATCGCCCCGCTGGCGGTGGCGATGGAGCGTGGCTTCCTCAGCGATCGCGGCATCGAGCTGCGGCCGGTGGCCTTCGACCGCTGGCAGACCCTCGAGGACGAGCTGCGCAAGGGCGAGCTGGATGTGGCGATCACCTCCGCCACCACGCCGCTGGCCCTCACCCTCGGCCTCGATGGCCAGGCCGCCTGGCCGGCGATCACTCCGATGACGGTGACCCGCAGCGGCAACGCCCTCTGCCTGGCGCGCCGCTTCAGCGATCTGGGCATTCACAACCTCAGCAGCCTGGCGGAGCGCCTCAAGGGGCGGGAATGGCCGCTGCGCCTGGCGGTGGCCCAGAAGGGCAACATGCAGGAACTGCTGCTGCGCCACTGGCTGGCCAGCGGCGGCATCGATCCCGATCGGGAGGTGGAGCTGCTGGCGCTGTCGCCGATGGCGATGGAAGCCACGCTCCGGGCTGGCGAGATCGATGGCTTCATCGCCGGTCGCTACCGGGTGGCCAAGGCGGTGGAGGCCGGCCTCACCACGGTGCTCGCCACCGACCTCGACATCTGGGGCGGCCACCCTGAGAAAGTGCTCACCTGCCATGAGAACTGGGCTCTGAACCACCAGGAGGCCCTGCTCAACCTCTGCGCCGCTCTGATGCGCGGCGGCCAGATCTGCGAAGACCCGGCGGAGCACGATCAGCTGGTGTCTCTGCTGGGGGCCGCTCAATGGCTGGGCACTGGCTCCGCCCTGGCGCTGCAACGTCAGTTCGATCTGGGCACCGATGAGCCCAGCGGCGTACGCCTTCCTTTGAATCGCTTCCACAGCGACCGGGCTCACCTGGC
>JBDKGF010000113.1:0-3281 GCA_039798305.1 Cyanobacteriota bacterium | reverse complement strand
GGAGGTGCCGCTCGAGCGTTATCTGCAGGGCGTGGTGCCCCATGAGATCGGTGCCGGTTCACCGCCGGCCGCCCTCGCCGCGCAGGCCGTGCTTGCGCGCACCTGGGCCCTGCGCAACCGGCACCGCTTTGCGGTGGATGGCTACCACCTCTGCTCCGATACCCAGTGCCAGGTGTACAGCGATCCTCGCCAGGCCGGCACGGCGGTGCGCCAGGCGGTGAGTCGCACCGCCGGCAAGGTGCTGGCGCAAAACGGCGAGCCGATTCATGCCGTCTATCACGCCAGCAACGGCGGGGTGAGTGCGGATGAAGACGAGGCCTGGCCGTTGCCGGAGCTTGGTTATCTCCAGCCATCCCTTGATCTGGACGGGCCTCCGCCGCAGGGGCTGACCCTGCCCCTCGATGCTCGGGAGGTGGGTACGCTGCTCGGCCGGCGATCCGGCGTGGTGGGCGCGACGCATCCCTTGTTCCGCTGGCGGCGTCAGCTGGATCAGGCCAGTCTGCGCAAGGGCCTTGGGGCGAGGGCCGTCAGCCTCGGCTCACCGCTCAAGCCGGTGGTGCTGGAGCGGGGGCCAAGCGGGCGGGTGGTGCGTCTGGCGATCGAGGGACCTGGCGGGCGGGTGGTGCTGGAGCGTGATGCCATCCGCCGCACCTACCGCCAGTTGCCCAGCACGCTGTTTGTTCTTGTTCCCAGCGCTTCCGGCAGCTGGAGTGTGGTGGGTGGTGGCTTCGGCCATGGGGCCGGCCTGTCGCAGGCGGGAGCGATCGAGCTGGCCGCCCGCGGCTGGAGCGTGGAACAGATCCTCAATCGCTATTACCCCGGAGCACGCCTGCTGCCGATTCAGACGCTGCCTGAAGAGGGCCATCGGGGAGCCCTCTAAAGTTCGTCAGACCTGGAACATGTCATGGCCGCCGGGGGCACAGCCACAGGAGCCCGCCGACTGCAGGCCTCGTTGTTTCTGATCGGTTGCTGTCTGGCGGGGGCCGCTCCCCACGCGCTTCCGCCCACCCGGAGCCTCTGGCCCTCCCTGGCGCTGACCCTGCTGCTGGGCACCTACGCCGTCCGCAGCGTGTTTCTGCCCCTGATGCGAGGAGCCGGGGCGACCCCGGCCAGTTCGCCTCCCGCTGATTGGCCGGCGGTGGATCTGGTGGTGGCCGCCCGTGATGAAGAGGCGGTGATCGGTCGTCTGGTGGAGCGCCTGGCGGAGCTGGACTATCTCGCCGAGCGGCTGCGTCTCTGGGTGATCGACGACGGCAGTGAGGACCGCACCCCGGAGGTGCTCGAGGCCTACCAGCGCCGTTACCCGCAGCTGCAGGTACTCCGCCGCAGTCGGGATGCCGGTGGTGGCAAGTCGGGTGCGCTCAATGCGCTGTTGCCGCAGCTGGAGGGCCGCTGGCTGCTGGTGCTGGATGCTGATGCCCAGCTGCAGCCCGATGGCCTGAAGCGGCTGGTGGCCTTCGCTGAGGCGGGTGGCTGGTCGGCGGTGCAGTTGCGCAAGGCGGTGGTGAATGCCGATCACAACGTGCTCACGCGCGCGCAAGCCATGGAGATGGCCCTCGATGCGGTGATTCAGCAGGGCCGTCTGCACAGTGGCGGTGTGGTGGAGCTGCGTGGCAATGGCCAGCTGCTGCAGCGCCAGGCCGTGCTCGCCTGCGACGGGTTCAACGAGGCCACCGTCACCGACGATCTCGATCTCAGCTTCCGTCTGCTGGTGCAGGGCCAACCGGTGGGCCTGCTCTGGGATCCGCCGATTCAGGAAGAGGCGGTGACCGGTTGGATGGGTCTCTGGCGCCAGCGGCAGCGCTGGGCGGAGGGCGGTCTGCAGCGCTTCTTCGATTACTGGGGTGATCTCACCGGCCCGGCCACCAGCGCAGCCCGCAAGCTCGATCTCAGCGGCTTTTTCCTGCTCCAGTACGCCCTGCCGGTGATGGCGGTGGCCGATCTGTTCACGAGCCTGCTCAGCCGCACCACCCCGCTGATGTGGCCGTTGTCGTTCGTGGCCTTTGGCCTATCCGGCGGCGCCATCCTGGTGGGTTGCCTGCGCAGCAGTGAGGGTCCAGCTCTGCCCCGGATGCATCTGCTCAACCTGGCCCTGGGGATCGCCTATCTCGGCCACTGGTTCGTGGTGATTCCCTACACCACCCTGCGGATGGCGCTCCTGCCCAAACGGTTGGTGTGGGCGAAGACTCTGCATGTCGGATCCGGTGCGAGCCATGCCGCCGAGGAGTCCGATCTCACCACCCAGGTGCTCTGAAGCGACGCAGCCTGTTCAGGCGGCCTGGCTGTTTTCGCTGCTGCCCTCCAGTTCGGGCAGGGGGCCGTCCAGCTGGATCACTTCGCCGTTGAAGAACTCGGCCAGGCGCTTGGCCTGATCGTCAATCAGCGCAGCCTGCGCCTGGGGTGCGGCGGCTGCCGCTGGTGGTGTTGCAGCTTTGGGTGGTTCGGCCGGGGCCGAAACGGCCTGGGGAGGCTCTGAGCGACGCTCTGGCGCTGCGGCACGCGGCGGCTCTGGTGCTGGGGCCGCCACCACGGCCACGGGCTGCGGCGGAGCCGCGGCGATCGGGGCCTGCGCTGCTGGTGCGGGGGCCTGAGGCGGTGGTGCGCCGCCGGCTTCGAGCATCACCTGGCGCGGGCTGCCCAGGGCTGAGGCCACGGCCTTCTCGAGTAGGGGCAAGCGGCTCTGCACCATCGCCATCCAGTTGCCGGCCACCTGCACCACGGCACGTTGTTGATCCAGGCGGGCCAACACAGCTTGCTGCGACAGCAACATGCGCGTGGAGGGGAGCTCCAGACCGGCGAGGATCTGCTGCCACAGTTCCACCAGGTCGGCACTGGCCGGGGCCGCTGCTGGTGCGGGAGCAGCTGCAGCGACGGGAGCAGCCGCTGCGGCAGGGCTTGGGACGACCGGCGCCGAGGGTGGTGGTGCACCAACAGGAGCCGGAGCTGGGGCTGGCGCTGCTCCAACGGTGGCGGTGCGAACCGATTGAGGTTCGGCGAGCAGGCCGAGCAGCAGCACTTCCAGCCACAGACGCGGCTGCACGCTCTGGCGCAGTTGCTGCTCGCTCCCCTTGAGCTGGGCCTGCCAGCGCAGCAGCGGCGCCTTGCCGATACGCCGTGCCAGATCCGGCAGGGCGCTGCGGAACTGGGGCGAGAAGCTGGTGAGCTCGAGCCGGTCGGGGGCTACGCCCGCCAGCACCAGATCCCGCAGCAGGCCAGCCAGCCCCTGCAGCACGGCCGAGGGTTCGCGGCCCCGCTCCAGCAGGGTGCGGATCGCCTCGATC
>JBDKGF010000112.1:0-3088 GCA_039798305.1 Cyanobacteriota bacterium | reverse complement strand
CCGCGAAGCCGATCTCACCCTGCTGGCGGGCCTGGCCTGCCAGGCCGCCGCGGCCGATTTCCGCAGCCAACGCCGCTTTGAAGCGGCGGCCCGCACCCTGCAGCAGGGTCTGCAGCTACTGCAGCGCATAGGCCAGCTGCCCGAGCAGCGCCGCCAGCTCGAAAGCGAACTCAAGCTGCTGCTGCCCTATCGGGTGCTCGATCTGATCAGCCGCGATCTCTCGGCGCTCAGCGCTCGCCAGGAGGGGATCCAGCTGCTGGAACAACTGGTGCTGCAGCGCGGTGGGCTGGAAGGGGAGCTCGATCCCGACTTCCCCCAGAACGAATTCCAACCCTTTTTCAAACAGATCCGGCAGTTCCTCACGGTGCAGGAGCAGGTGGATCTGTTCAGTCGCTGGGCGGAGGCCGGCTCCGCCACCGCCGATTTCCTCGCCAGCTTCGCTCTCACCGCCGCCGGCTTCGTGCAGCGCAAACCGGAGCGGATTCACGCCGGCTTCCAGCGTCTGCAGGCCGGCGGGCAGCCCGGCATGGAGGTGTTTCTGGCATGCCAGCAGCTGCTGCTCGGCCAGGTGGGGCAATCCCAGACCCTGTTCGATGCCGGCGCCGATGAGTCGCTGCGCCATAGGGCCCAGGAGAAGAGTGACGATCCCCTGGCCCGCCTCTGCGCCTATTGCCGCGACTGGCTGAACCGTGAGGTGCTGCCAGGCTTCCGCGACCTTGATGCCGATGCCGATCTGGAGGCCTGGTTCGCGGATCGCGATGTGCAGGCCTACGTGGAGCAACAGGACCGCATCCGCGGCCGCCTCAACACCCGCTCTGCCGTGGAGCCGACTCAAGCGACAGCGGACCCTGCACAGGAGCTGCCGGCCTGGCCGGATTTGAGCCCCGAGCCCGCAACCACCCATCCGGAAGCCGATGGCCTCGGCGCTGATGCGGCGAACGAGGACGACGATCTCTGGGATGGCCCCAACTGGCGCCTGCCGGAGTGGCGGCTACCGGCCATGCCCGCCTTGGCGGGTCTTCCGCGCTGGGCCCTGCCCGCTGCCGGCGGTGCCGTGGTGCTGATCGCCCTTGGCAGCTGGGTGCTGTTGCGGCCACGCGACCAACCGGTGCAGCCGTTACCGGTGCAGCCGGCCGAACAAGCCAAGCCGCCCGCTGCGCCGCCGCCCCCGCCGATCCCAGCCGCATCGAACATCCCCCTCACCGCCGCCGATCCCAGCGAAACGCAGCTGCAGGAACTGCTGGAAGCCTGGCTGGAGGCCAAAGCCGCCTTGCTGGCCGGTGGTAGTGCACCTCTGCCACTCAGCGATCTCGCCCGCAGCTCCCAGGTGGAGAAGCTGCAGCTCCAGGAGCAAACCAACCGCAGCGCCGGGACCACCGAAACGGTGAAAGCCAGCGTGGAGAGCTTCAGCGTGAGCGAGCGCAGCCCCAACCGCATCGCTGTTCAGGTGACGCTGCGGTACAGCGATGAGCGCCGCAGCAGCAGCGGCGCAGTGCTGAGCCAGACCCCCGCCACCACCCTCATCAATACCTATGTGTTTGCGCGCGACGGTGAACGCTGGCTTCTGGCCGCCTACAAACCGGGCTGAGGGCGACGACTTTTTACGATCGCGGCCAATGCGGCTGCTGCCGCCAGCCCCCAGCCGCCTCCATTTCTGATGTTTGACGAGCTTTCCCAGCGGTTTGAAGACGCCGTCAAAAACCTGCGCGGCCAGGGCTCAATCAGCGAAAGCAACGTCGACGGCGCCCTGAAGGACGTGCGTCGGGCCCTGCTGGAGGCCGACGTGAGCCTGCCGGTGGTGAAGGACTTTGTGGACGAAGTCCGCAAGAAGGCCCTCGGCACCGAGGTGGTGCGCGGCATCAGCCCGGATCAGAAGTTCATCCAGGTGGTGCACGAGCAGCTCGTGGACACCATGGGCGGCGAGAACGCGCCCCTGGCGGCTGGCGGCAAACCGGGCGAACCCTCCGTGGTGCTGATGGCCGGCCTGCAGGGTGCCGGTAAAACCACCGCCACCGCCAAGCTCGGCCTCCACCTCAAAGAGCAGGGGCGCAAGGCCCTGCTGGTGGGAGCCGACGTGTATCGCCCTGCGGCGATCGATCAGCTCAAAACCCTGGGCGGCCAGATCGGCGTGGAGGTGTTCAGCCTCGGCACTGAAGCCAAACCTGAAGACATCGCCGCCGCCGGCATCGAGAAGGCCAAGGCCGAAGGCTTCGACACGGTGCTGGTGGACACCGCCGGTCGCCTCCAGATCGATCAATCGATGATGGAGGAGATGGTGCGGATCCGAGAGGCCTGCAGCCCCGATGAGGTGCTGTTGGTGGTGGATTCGATGATCGGCCAAGAGGCTGCCGAGCTCACCCGCGCCTTCCACGAGCAGGTGGGCATCACCGGCGCCGTGCTCACCAAGCTCGACGGCGACTCCCGCGGTGGCGCCGCCCTCTCGATCCGCAAGGTGAGCGGCGCGCCGATCAAGTTCATCGGCACTGGCGAGAAGGTGGAGGCGCTGCAGCCCTTCCACCCCGAGCGGATGGCCAGCCGCATCCTCGGCATGGGTGACGTGCTCACCCTGGTGGAGAAGGCCCAGAAGGAGGTGGAGCTGGCCGATGTGGCCAAGATGCAGCAGAAGCTCCAGGAAGCCACCTTCGACTTCTCGGACTTCGTGCAGCAGATGCGCCTGATCAAGCGCATGGGCTCGCTGGGGGGCTTGATGAAGCTGATCCCCGGCATGAACAAGATCGACGACGGCATGCTCAAGCAAGGCGAAGAGCAGCTCAAGAAGATCGAGGCGATGATCAGCTCGATGACCGAGGCCGAGCGCCGCGATCCCGATCTGCTGGCCGCCAATCCCTCCCGCCGGCGCCGCATCGCCAGCGGCAGCGGTCACACCTCGGCGGATGTGGACAAGGTGCTGCAGAACTTCCAGCAGATGCGCGGCTTCATGCAGCAGATGACCCGCGGCGGCGGCATGCCAGGGATGGGGGGCTTTCCTGGCATGGGCGGCGGCTTCCCGGGAATGCCCGGGATGGGCGGCATGCCAGGTGGAGCGCGCGGCGGCGGCATGCCCAAAGCTCCAAAACCGGCCAAGAAG
>JBDKGF010000111.1:0-9754 GCA_039798305.1 Cyanobacteriota bacterium | reverse complement strand
CCTCACCGCGGCCATCGGTCGCCTCCAGCAGCGTTTCAAGGCGCTCCTTCACCGCACTCGGCTCGAGCAGACGCAGCAGCTCGGTGCAGCGCAGTTGCACCCGCTCGGATCCGCCCTGCTGACCGGCATCGCCATTGCGCTGATGGTGCAGAGCCATGGCGGTGCTCATCGCCAGATTGCGTGCGCTCAGATCCACCACCCCATCACCGGCCTGGCGCAGCGCCAACACCACAGGATCCGGCAGGCGATCCATCAGGGGTGAGTCGCCAGCGAGCGACACCACGAAAAAGCCACGGGCTCCGTCCCGGCTGGCCACCATCTCGGCCACGCGATCGCCCAGCACCTCATCACTGAGCTCGCCGTTCTCCCAGAGCGCCAGCCATTGGGCCGTGATCTCCATGGCCTGCTGGAAGGTGGGCTGAAGCGATGTGCTGTCAGTGATCTCGGTCATCGGCGCTGGGACCCAAAGGAACGGCGGGCTGCCATGGTGACGTTATGGAACCAAGCCCCTCCACCGACCCGCTGCCGCCATTTCCGGATCTGAGCAACCTCCCGGCGGAGGCAATGGCGGGCGGCTTCCAGCTGGGAGACAGCCCGGAAGGCTTCCGATCCGGCTTTGTGGCCCTGGTGGGACGGCCCAACGTGGGCAAATCCACCCTGCTCAATCAACTGGTGGGTGAGAAGGTGGCCATCACCTCCCCGATCGCCCAGACCACACGCAACCGTCTGCGCGCGATCCTCACCACGCCAACCGCCCAGCTGGTGCTGGTGGACACCCCAGGCATCCACAAGCCACACCACCTGCTGGGGGAGCGCCTGGTGCAAACCGCGCGCGGCGCCATCGGCGAGGTGGATCTGGTGCTGCTGCTGGTGGATGGCAGCCAGCCGGCGGGACGAGGCGACGGCTTCATCGTGGAGCTGCTGGCCCACGCCCGCGCACCGGTGCATGTGGCGCTCAACAAGCACGACCTGGTGGATCCCGCCCAGGCCGCCGAACTGGAAGCCAGCTACCGGGAGCTGGTGCCGGACTGGCCCCTGCACCCGGTGAGCGCCCTCACCGGCGATGGCACCAGCAGCCTGGTGGAGGCACTCTCAGCTGCACTGCCGGAAGGACCGCACCTCTATCCACCCGATGCGGTGAGCGATCAGCCAGAGCAACTGCTGCTGGCGGAGTTGATCCGCGAGCAGGTGCTGCAGCACACCCGCGAGGAGGTGCCCCACTCGGTGGCCGTGCAGATCGAGCGCATCGTGGACGACGGTCCGCGCACGGCGGTGCTCGCCACGGTATTGGTGGAGCGCAACAGCCAGAAGGGGATCCTGATCGGCAAGGGCGGCCGCATGCTGCGGGAGATCGGTAGCGGCGCCCGCCAGCAGATGCAGAAGCTGATCAACGGGCCGGTGTATCTGGAGCTGTTCGTGAAGGTGGTCCCCAACTGGCGCCGCAGCGCCTCCCGCCTGGCGGAACTGGGCTACCGGGGCGACAGCTGATCTGAGGTCAGGGTGCGCGGCGGACGTCGCTCCGATGGGCTCCAGATCCGCTGGGTAGGCCGAGGAGAGAACTGAGAGAATCCTGCGATGAGCGAACCCGCCAACTTCCCCCCGGCCACGATCGAGGCCTTCCTGCGCTTCTGCGAGGGCGAATGGATGAGCCTGCGCTCGCGCTTTGTGCTCGGCAGCGCCGCCGAGGCCGGTGAAGGCGATGAATGGCACAGCAGCGAGCGCGGCGAGCTGGTGGTGCGCTACCTGGATGGGGAACCGGGCGGACTGAGCGTGGGCCCGAAAGATCAGCCTCCGCGGCAGCTGCTGTTCGCCGCCGATGGCAGCTTCAGCGCCGGCGATCAGCAGGGCAGCTGGACCCTCTGGCCCGACAGCAGCCTCGAGCTCGTGAGCAAGCAGAACGGGGCGGAGCTGCGCGAGCGGATCTGGTTCAACAAGCCCAACCTGCGTCTGCGCTCCGCAATCGAGCAGCCGGCGGACGGCACCCCTGGCCGCGCCAGCTTCAGCTCTGAGATCCGGCGCGTCAGCAAACCAGCTGCTGCAGCCTGATCCGATGCGCCTCGATGTGGTGAGCCTGGCCCCGGAGGCGTTCGCGCCGCTGCAGGGCCTGGGGGTGATCGGCCGTGCCTTTGCTGCCGGACGGGCCGAACTGCACGTGCACAACCCACGCGATTTCGCCACCGACCGCTACCGCAAGGTGGACGATGAGCCCTACGGCGGCGGCGCCGGCATGGTGCTCAAACCCGAACCGGTGTATGCGGCGGTGGAGGCGATTCCAGTGCTGCCACGGCGGCGGGTGCTGCTGATGAGCCCCCAGGGCAAACCGCTGGAGCAGGCCGATCTGCGCCGCTGGGCGGCGGACTACGACCAGCTCGTGTTCCTCTGCGGCCACTACGAGGGCTTCGATGAGCGCATCCGCGCTCTAGCCGATGAGGAGGTATCGATCGGTGATTTCGTGCTCACCGGCGGCGAACTGCCAGCGATGACGATCATCAACGGCGTGGTGCGGCTGCTGCCGGGCACCGTGGGTACCCAGGCCTGTCTGGAGGAAGAAAGCCACAGCGCCCTGCTGCTGGAGCACCCTCACTACACCCGTCCCGCCGACTTCCGCGGCATGACCGTGCCCGATGTGCTGCGCAGCGGCGACCACGGCGCCATCGCCCGCTGGCGCGCCCAACAGCAACAGGAGCGCACCCAGCAGCGCCGCCCCGACCTCTACGCCCGCTGGCAGGAGCAGCAACAGCAGCAGTAGGTGGAGACGCCGCTCAGACCTGAGGCTTCTGCAGATCCCGCAGCGCCGTGAGCAGGGAAGCGGGGCTCTGGGGATCCACCATCAGCACACTGCCGCCCGGGGCCTGGGCCATCTGTTCGCCCATGGCCATCCAGTCGCGGGCGAGCAGCAGGCGGATCGCCTCGGCGGCCTGAGGATTGGCCTGCATCGCCTGCGCCAGGCGTGTGGCTGCATCAGCGCGGGCCTGAGCCAGGAGGGTCTGCTGCTGTGCCTGGGCCTCGGCCTCGAGCACCAGCGCTTCCTGCTTGGCCTTGGCATCGAGCACCAGGGCCTCAGCCCGGCCGCGGGCGGCATTGAGCTGCGACTCGCGCTCACCTTCTGAACGCAGGATCGCGGCACGCTTCTCGCGCTCGGCCGTCATCTGCTGCTCCATCGCCTGCTGCACACCGCGGGAGGGTTGGATGTCGCGCAGTTCCACGCGGGTCACCTTCACGCCCCAGGGATCAGTGGCCTGATCCAGCTCGCGCAGCAGCGCCTCATTCACCTCCTGGCGGGTGGTGAAGGTCTGATCCAGATCGAGCTTGCCCATCTCAGCGCGGATCTGGGTGAGCACCAGGTTCACCATCGCCGATTGCAAGTTGTCGACGGCGTAATAGGCGCGGGAGTGCTCCAGCAGCTGCCAGTACACCACCGCATCCACCTCGATCGCCACATTGTCGCGGGTGATGCATTGCTGTGGCGGGATATCCAGCACCCGCTCCTTCAGCGATTCATGGCTCACCACGCGCTCCACCACCGGCAGCACGAACGAGAGCCCCGGCTGCAGCTGGCGGTCGTACTTGCCGAGCCGCTCCACCAGCCGCGACTGGCCGCCACTGGTGACCTTCACGCCGTTGATGCCCAGCAGGGCGATCACCGCCAGTGCAGGCAGACCGAAGAGGGCTTCCACAGGCAGACAACCAGACGCGCTGGGCTCAAGCTAGGCAGCATGAGCGCATTGCTCCACCAGCCATGGTTCCAGCTCCGCTGATCTGGTTTTTGCTGGCCATCGCCCTGCTGGGAGCTGAATGGCTCGGAGCTGAATTCGATGGGCTGCTGGCGGCGGTCCTGGCCGCCCTGACGCTCTCGGTGCTCACGGCCCTGCTGCCAGGGCTGGCGCTGGCAGGCCAGCTGCTGGTCTTCGCTGGAGCCACGGCAGGGCTACTGGTGGCGTTGCAGCGCTGGTCGCGGCGACGGGAGAGGGCGATTCCGGCCAGCGGCGCCAGCGAACAGGCCACCGTGATCAGTGGCTTCACCGGCAGCGAGGCGAACGGGCGGGTGCGCTGGCAGGGCCAGAGCTGGGCTGCCAACAACCTCGATCCACAGCGTGCCCTCACTCCCGGTGAAGCGGTGAGGGTGATGGGGCGCGATGGCAACCGGCTGCAGGTGCTCAGCGAGGAGTGAGGCAGCTTGCTGGGAGTTGCCTGAGGCCCACGAAGTGGGGTTGGCCATCCCCACACCCGATGCACCAGCTCAGAAGGAGACGTCGATCAACCGGAGAATCGTCTCAGGATCGGATCGGGCCTGATCAGAGTTCCGATCCACTGCAAGAAAGCATCGATCGTGCTCAGTCGCCTGGGACGATGGAACCAGTGACTGCCGTCGTAGATCAGGCTGATCAACGCTGCATCGGTTGCGGCGTTGTCGCTGCGGAACTGCAGGGCCAGTGTCTGGCCATGGGCGCGAACCAGGCGGGCTGGTAGACGCAGAGGTGGTTCCATCAGCTCGAGTGTCGCTTCTCCCGGCTGGATGTCGAGGCATGGTTGCTGGAGTGCAAATCCGGCTCCTTCCTCTGAGAGGTCAACCGTGGTGCCCCACAGCTCTCGCCCACCCACAAGCAACCTGCCGATCCGTCGGATCGGGAAGCGGTCTGTGGCTCTGCGGATCGGTCGGTCGATGCAGGCGATGAAGGTCACGGCCAGCACAATGCCGTTATAAATATTCCAGCTGAGCATCAGCGATTCGCCCTCATAGGTGGGCCTCCAGGCATTCGAGGTACTGAGGGCCAGAGGAATGGCAAATCGGAACAGAATCGCCAATCCCAGGGTTGCCAGAAGCAGAGCAATCGGCCAGCTCAACCCAAGGTTGAAGCTCTGCTGCGCGGCACCGGCATCCTTACGGGTCACGATTCCTCCGAAGATCATGAACGGATGGCGCAGAACCTGCAGCATGCGCTTCAGGCCAGGAATACAGAAGAGTGTTTCGTACACCTCATTCCAGAACTGATAGTGGTGGTGATCACTCAGCCAGCTCGGCAGGGTATGCAGCAGCAGAATGAAGGGCAGCCCATAGGCGGCGTATTCGATCGGCGGTGCCGCGATCAAGGTGAAGCCCAAGATCAAGCTGAGCAAGGGAAGCAGCAGATAGGCCAAGCGCCATACCGGCGTCAACAGGCTGATGGCCAGATTGCTGTAGAAGGCCAGCTGAGCGGGGCTCAGGGTTGACCAGATCGGCAGTTCTTTTGGCCGGAAGAAAATCTGGATATTGCCCTGCATCCAGCGCAGTCGCTGATCGAGAAAGTCAGCGAAGCTGCGCGGCACCTCCCCCATACTCAGCACTTCATTGAGATAGCGGATCGTCCAGCCACGGGTGAGCAGCTTGGTGCTGGTCTGATGGTCTTCAATCAGACAACTGGTGACATAGCCACCGATGTCTTCAAGAGCACGGCGCCGCACGACATAGCTCGTGCCGCAGCAGATCACCGCATTGGAGCGGTCACGGATCACTTGGAGATAGCGGAAGAAGTAGTCGAGATCGCTCGGCATCACCACATCGAGCCCGAGGTTGCGGTTGTGGAATTCAGCTTGGAAATAGTGCTGGGGGGTCTGAACGAGAGCGACCGAAGGGTCACTGAAAAAGCCCAGTGTGCGCTCGAGAAAGCCCGCGTAGGGCATGAAATCACAGTCGAAGACGGCAATGAACTCCGCCTCGGTTTGGGCCAGGGCGTGATTGAGATTGCCTGCCTTGCGGTGGGCATTGCCTTCGCGGCTGAGGTAATCCACACCGAGCTCCTCAGCCAGGGCCCGGATCTCCGGGCGATGGCCGTCATCAAGCACGGTGATGGTGATCTTGCTGTGGCGCAGATTGCGGCAGGTGAGGATGGCCCGCCGGATCAGGCGAGCCGGCTCGTTGTAGGTGGGAATCCAGATATCGACACTCGGTTGATGGTTCTGCAACCAGCCCTGCAGCTGGTCAGCCTGACAGCTGCTCAGACGCGGCGAGTACTGCAGAGACGGCAGGAGTTGCAGACCGCTGGTCAGCAGGTAGAGCAGTTCAACAGCGAAGAGCAGGCCGCTGCAGATCAGGCTGAGGGGATGGGCCGTATTCAGCGTGGTGGCACGCCAGATGAAGTAGCGCAGCGATACAACCAGCATCACGCTCTGCACCAGCCCGTAGCTCCAGGGCCGCCGCGGCAGCCAGAGGGTGGCAAAGATGGCGATGCCAACCAGCACGATGGGCGGCAGCACATCGCTCCAGAGATCGTTCACCTGAAACGGTCCTGGCAGCTGGCGCAGCGCGAGTGGGTTGAACTGCTGACCATCGAGCCAGCTGTCATCGGAGGTGGCCAGCACAATCGCGGCGAGAAGCACGGTGAGCGCAATCACCAGAAACAGCCAGGCCGCCTGGCCGATGCGTTGGTCTGCTGTGCTCAACTGAAGATCACCCTGGCGGAATAACCAACGAAACAGAGTTTTTTCGCGGGTGCGGGAACATCGCTGTCGATTCGTACCCGAACCTCGCTCTGTCGGGCCAAATTGATCGGCCGGGCCACAGAGTCGTCGTTCTGCCCCGAAATCCGTCCCACACCGGAGCGGATCAGATCCACCTCTCCCCTCAGATCCAGATCTTCACCGATCAGATCAATCCGGGCACGGGTTCCGATGCGTAGGCGCCGTAGGTCGACCTCCGACACGGTGGTGTTCACCCAGCGTTGCCGGCAATTCACCAGCTTGAGTACGGGCTGATCCGGCTTGAGGGCATCGCCGATGCGGGCGAGGGTCTGCCAAATCACCCCATCGATCGGGGCATCGATCCACACGTCGCGCTCTTGTTTGTAGAGCATCCGGGCTGTGGTGAGCTGCGCCTTCAGCCCCTTCACCTTGCGCTCCAGCCCCGCCATCTCGCCCTGCAACTGCGCGAGGCGGATGCGAGTGTCCTGCAGACGCGGCAGCGGATCAGTGCCGCCGCGGGTGCGATCGAGATTGAGGTTGCGCTCGGCTGCTTGAACGCGGTTGGCCTGCGCACGGATCCGCGCTTCAAGGGAGCGAACCTGCTCCTGGTTGGCCTGCATCGAAGTGAGGGCCCGATCAACCACGTTCTGGGCGACAGCGCCGACCCTGTAGAGCTGCTGCTGCCGCGTCAGATCCCGCTGACTGAAGGCCAGTTCCTTGCGCTCCCGCTCCAGGTCAGCCTTCAGCTGATCAAGTTCATTGCCGCTGCGCGCCACCTCGAGCTGATGCTGCCCCTTGGCATCGCGCTCAAAGTCCACCAGCAACCGGCGTTGCTGGAGCAGCTCCTTCTCGATCGTCAGTTGGTCAGCCTGGGCAGTGTTCAGTGCGGTCTCAAGGCGCCGGATGTCGGCCTCGCTCGCGCGTGTGTTCTCCACCATCACCAGTGGATTGCCCTGACTCACAGCCATGCCCGTGTCTCCGTTGAGGGCCACCAACCGACCGCTGATCGGTGTGGTCAGCTCGATGAAATCGGCTTCCACCACGGCGTCACGCGAGCGGGTCGTCAGCGCATGCAGGAGGATGCCGATGGCGGTGAGCAGCAGAGCCGTAGAGAGCCCGATCACCAGAAGTCGGCCCTTACTGCTGACCGAAGGAGCAGGCTCTGCCTGAAGCTCGGTATCACTCATCACCATGATCTTGCCCTGCGAATCGTTGCATCGATTTGGTGGAGTGCAAGCTTGGGCTGCAAGCGCGTATCAAACGGCAAGGGGCGCTGCGGCTGGCCGTCTCGGCGGGGAAAAGCCCTGTTCAGCCAGGTCTCCCGATCGCTCAACCCCCAGCTGGTGATGCGTTGTAGCGCCGGTTCGCTTAGCACCGCCTGCAGGAAGGCCTGATAGGTCGCCGCCACCTGCCGGTCGCGGGTCGTAATCGTGCCGTTCACCTCGCGATCGCTCACGTCCAGCTCCGTCACCTCCACCAGCAGGCCGCGTTGCCGCAGCTGCTTCAGGAAGCCGGGCAGCGTTGTGAATGGCGGGCTTCCCTCCGGAGGGGCAAGCAAATGAGCCTGCAGCCCGATGCCATCGAGCGGCACCTGGCGGCGCTGGAGTGAATCGATCAGGTCCAGCAGCGCACGGCGCTTGCGCAAGCTCTGCGGATCGTCGCCTTCCAGACCGTAGTCATTGATGAACAGCCGGGCCTGAGGGTCGGCGGCACGAGCCCATTGGAGAACCGTGCCGATGTAGTCGGCACCGAGGGTCTGCGACCAGATCGTGTCGCGCAATCCCTTCCCCTCGGGATCGATCGGCTCATTGATCACATCCCAGCTGCTCACCGCACCACGGGTGTGCTGCATCAGCCTGGTGATGTGCGCTTTCAGAGCCTGCGCACGCGCAGCAGCCGGTAGAGCAGTAAGCCAGCCTGGCAGCTGCTCGTGCCACACCAGGGTATGGCCGCGGAGCTGCAGCTGATGCCGGCGGGCGAACTGCATGAGCTGATCCACGGCCTTCCACTCCAGTTGTCCCTGCCGGGGCTCCGTGGCCGCCCACTTGAAGGCGTTCTCTGGCGTGATCGAACCCACATTCGCCAGCAGCAGCTGCACCAGATCCGGCTGTTCCAGGGCCTCCACCGAAATGGCAGCCCCCCAGCGCAACCCGCGCCGGCGCGCTAACTGGTCGAGACCAACTCGATTGCTGGCACCAAAAGAGAACAGCGCCAGGACCATGGCCAGAGCCGCCGAGAGCAGAGAACGGCGAGCAATCACACCGGAGACCTGCATTCAGCTTTGAGCATTGACGAGCATCATCGAATCAGGACTGAGTGTTCCGGCAAACCAGAGAGAGCGACGAAAACCTAGAAGGCCCTTCCTACAATCGATCAAGCGTCCCACCAAGACAACCCATCGATCGCCCGAGACGATGCCTTTCAAAATCCATATCAAGCATTCCAGCGATTTGGAATTGCCGTACCAGCAGAGCCGTTGAGCGGCAATGCCGGCTTCTCAATCTTCACCAGTCCCGAAGATGCACGGCACCCCCCTAGTCGCCTCCATGCCTCGGGTTGTCTCCCATTGGATTGTGCGGTCGAGGGGGTTGAAAGGTGCCATGGCGGACAGTCTGTCGAAGGCCCCGGCCGATCCTCTCAGTCATCCAGAGCGTCTTCGCCCTCTTCCTCCCTCACCACTCCAGCAAGGCGGCAGCCCGGGAAGAGCCTGCGGCCAATCTCGAAGGCTTCCTTCCCGCTGCTCGCAATGACGGGCTTGGTGCCGATGCTGTCAGGGTCGTAGATGGGTGGCATGGCCGCTCAGCCAACTCCCCTCCTGGTAGCCACGGCTCCACCTACTCGGCTCCGGCTGTGGTGCTCACCATCGACCAGGTTGCTGGCGAATGCTGCCGCTCCCACCCTCAGAGGCTCTGCTCAGCTATCAGGCCCCACTCGATCAGTGTGGCGATGGCCATCGCAAGGGCGCCGATGCACCACGCGGAGCGCAGCAGCTGGTGCAACAGGACAGCAGTCGCCGGAATCATGGGCTGCGTGCGGACAGAGCCGATTCAATCGACCGAAAGCCGGTCCGCAGGTATTGATGCTTGGACCCTGACTAGCGCCGGATCAGCCCGCTAGATCCGGGGCAGGCTCACGGCTTGCACATTGATAGTTTGTAAGGAAGCAGCCATAGGTGGTTCGGCAAAAAGCCAACACTGCGACTTGTCGCGGGACTTGTTGCCGGGTGCTCGACACGGTGGCCCAGCACCCGCTCCACAGTCCAAAAAACACCGGTGCCCTCACCTTTGGGCTGGTGTCGCCGGAAGCGGTAGCCGTG
>JBDKGF010000110.1:0-5598 GCA_039798305.1 Cyanobacteriota bacterium | reverse complement strand
CATTCCGGCAAACCATGGGCTGAGCATTCCCCCCGCAGCTACAAAGGAGCCATCGGCAGCAGTGCTGCGATGGCCGAAGGGCTTGACCGTGACATCGAACTGCTGGAGATCCACGAAGTCTCCGCCTGGCGCCAGCAGCTCGGGGCGGCCGCTGCAGGCCTGCTCACAGCCGGGCCGATCGGCTTGATCGCCTCCCTGATCGCATTTCGCAAGCTGGAAGGCAACTGGCTGCCCTGGGCTCTGATCGGTGTGCTGGCGGCCCCACCGCTGGCCTACGGCCAATGGCGCGGGGTGGAAGCACTGCAACGGCTGCAGGCAGGCGGGGATCCACAAGCTGTGGCCGATCTGGCCGCAGCGCAACTGATCACGGAAGCCGATCGCATCGCCCGCAGCTGTGCCCTGGCCCAACGCCAGGGCACCAGCACCGGCCCAATCCGCAACCCCCTCGACGGCAGCGACCTGTTCTGCGATCCCAGCTACCCCGCCACGGTGGTGATCACCAGCCAGAGCTTTGCGCCGTTGCAGCAACCCCGCAGCTGCGGCAACAGCACCCTGGCGCCGGGCACCAGCGCCGCGCAATGGCTGGTGTCGCCGGCGGGCACCCTGGTGTGCCAGGCCATCGCCAGCTCAGGCTTCTGGTGGTGGGAGCAGGCCGCGATCAATCGTCAGCTGCTCTATCGCCGCTGCACCAACAACCTGCGCCAGGAGGCCCGCACCGGTTTCAGCCGCACCGCCCATGAGCTGGGCCTGCGCGACTACTGCGCCGAGGAGCGGGCTCTGCTGGCGCGCGACCGGATCAGGGCGCAGTAGCCGCTGAAGCAGCAGGATTCATCCCCGCGGCCTGCAGGCAAGCCGGCAAAAACACCCACCAGCTCAGCGTGGACGTGCATTGCTGCGGGTTTTGGCAAGGCAGGCTGGAGCAGCGCTGCGTAGGGGGGCCGCCCAGCTCCACCACAAAGGTGGAGGGCAATTCCCGCAGGATGCCCATCGCCGAAAGCGTGCCGCTCTTGGCGTTGCGCAAAATCGCCGCGCGCAAGCCTTCCACCCGCAGGTCGCGGCCACGGGCCAGCAGCGGCCGGAAGGCCTGGGTCTGCTGCTGCAGGAAGGCCACGCCGGCCGGGGAGTAGAGGAAGTTGGCCAGGGGCACAAGGTCCACGGCGTAAGGCTTGGCCAGGGCCGCGCGCAGCTGATCATCGGGCCAGCCGGAATTGGCCGCCAGCTGCAGCAGACGCCGATCCGTGAACGTGCCATCGGCCACGAACTGCTGCAGCGCGGCATAGGGAATGGTCCAGAGCTCAGCGCCGCTGGCGAGCCGGAGAGTCTGGGTGGCGCCGGGCGGCTCCAGGGGCGCGGGCGGCAGGATCACAGGGCCAGCGGGAGCTGGCGCGATACCCGCAGCAGGCTGAGCCGGAGTTCCGGTGACAGCGGCTGGCGGCTGCTCAGCGGCAGATGCGCTGTGCAGGCCCAAGAGCAAGCCAGCGCCGAGCAGAGCGGCAGCAGCCGTGGGAACCCGGCTCACTGGTTGAGCTTGAGCACGGCCATGAAGGCCTCCTGGGGCACATCCACCTTGCCCATCGCCTTCATGCGCTTCTTGCCCTTGGCCTGTTTCTGCAGCAGCTTTTTCTTACGGGAAATGTCACCGCCGTAGCACTTGGCGAGCACGTCCTTACGCATGGCGCTGATGCTCTCGGAGGCGATCACGCGGCTGCCGATCGCGGCCTGAATCGGGATCTTGAACTGCTGCCTGGGGATCAGCTCCTTGAGCTTCTCCACCAAGCCCTTGCCTACGTTGTAGGCCTTGTCGCGATGCACGATCGTGGTGAGCGGATCGGCTTTCTCGGCATTGATCAGCACATCCAGGCGCACCAGATCGTTCTTGCGATAGCCGATCAGCGAATACTCCATCGAGGCATAGCCCTTGGTGCGGCTCTTCATCTGATCGAAGAAGTCAGTCACCACTTCAGCCAGCGGCATCTCGTAATGCAGGGTCACCCGATCGGTGGTGATGTATTTCATATCGATGAATTCACCACGCCGTTCCTGGCACAGCTCCATCAAGGTGCCGTTGTAGGTGTTGGGGGTGTAGATCTCGAGCTTCACATAGGGCTCCTCGATCGATTCACGCTTCTGCGGATCCGGCAGGGTGGCGGGGTTATCCACCATCATCGTGCTGCCATCGAGCATGTTCACCTGATAGATCACCGAGGGAGCGGTGACGATCAGATCAAGGTTGTATTCCCGCTCCAGCCGCTCCTGCACGATCTCCATGTGCAGCAGGCCAAGGAAGCCGCAGCGGAAGCCGAAGCCCATGGCACTGCTGGTTTCCGGCTCGTATTTGAGCGCGGCATCGCTGAGCTGCAGCTTGTCGAGCGCTTCGCGCAGATCGGGGTACTGGTCGGCATCCGTGGGGAAGAGACCGCAGAACACCATTGGCTTGGCCTCGGTGTAGCCGGGCAGGGGCTCCGGCGCCGGGTTGTTCACCAACGTGATCGTGTCGCCAACCCGGGCATCGGCCACGGCCTTGATGGAAGCCGCCAGATAACCCACCTCGCCCGCCTGCAGGCTGTCCACCTTGCGCTGATCCGGGGCCATCACGCCCACTTCATCGAGCTCATAGGTTTTCTTGCTGGCCATCAGCAGCACCTTGTCCTTGGTGCTGATCGAGCCGGAGATTACCCGGAAGTACACAATCACGCCCCGGTAGGGGTCGTAATAGGAATCGAAGATCAGCGCCCGCAGCGGCTCCGTCACCCGATCCGGCGGCGGTGGCACCCGATCCACCACGGCCTGCAGGATGTCGGGAACACCCAGGCCGCTCTTGGCGGAGCAGGGAATGGCACCGGAGCAATCCAGGCCGATGATCGCCTCGATCTCCTCGCTGATGCGCTCGGGATCGGCACCAGGGAGATCGATCTTGTTGAGCACTGGAATGATTTCCAGGTTGTTCTCAATCGCCAGGTACACGTTCGCCAGCGTCTGCGCCTCCACGCCCTGGCTGGCATCCACCACTAAGAGCGCCCCTTCACAGGCCTGAAGCGAGCGGCTCACCTCATAAGAGAAGTCAACGTGACCGGGGGTATCGATCAGGTTGAGGATGTAGGTCTCCCCATCGGCCGCCTTGTATTCCATCCGCGCGGCCTGGAGCTTGATCGTGATGCCCCGCTCACGCTCGAGATCCATGTTGTCGAGGAACTGCTCCTGCATATCGCGGGCAGCCACCGTGCCGGTTTCCTGCAGCAAGCGATCGGCCAGGGTCGACTTGCCGTGATCGATGTGGGCAATGATGCAGAAATTGCGGATCCGTGAGGCGGGAACGTCGGTCATTCGCTGATGTGTTCTCGGGGTCGTCCCGGCTCGGGGCGATGGATCTCGGTGGGGTGATCCTAGGGAGAGGTGCCGATCCCCCCATGCCCACCAACCCTGCCTGGCTGCTGCTGCTCCTCGCCATTGCATCGGAAGTGGTGGGCACCTCGTGCCTGAAGCTCTCCGCCGGCATGAGCCGCCCCCTGCCCACCCTGGTGGTGCTGGCGGCCTATGGCAGCGCCATGCTGCTGCTCGCGAAGGTGGTGCAGACCATCCCCCTGGGCGTCACCTACGCCCTCTGGAGCGGCATCGGGATCGTGGCGATCGTGCTGGTGGGCGTGCTCGCCTACCGCCAGATCCCCAGCCTCGGCCAGCTGGTGGGAATCGCCCTGATCACAGCAGGGGTGGCTGTGGTGAATCTCACGGGCCCGCTGCACGAATGAGCCTGATCAGGCCGCCAATGGCCCTACCTAAGCTCGGCTCAACATCAGACCCCGCCATGAGCACCGACACCGCCAACGCCACCCCGGAAACCGCCGCGCCTGAAGCCAGCGATCCCCGCGCCCTCACCCTGGAAAACGTGGAGCGCACCCTCGATGAGCTGCGCCCCTATCTGATGGCTGATGGCGGCAACGTGGAAGTGGTGGAGATCGACGGCCCGATCGTGAAGGTGCGCCTGCAGGGCGCCTGCGGCTCCTGCCCCAGCAGCACCATGACTCTGAAGATGGGCATCGAGCGCAAGCTGCGCGAAGCCATCCCCGAAGTGAACGAAGTGGTGCAGGTGCTCTGAAGCACCGGGCAGCGCAACCAGCGCTGAAACACAACCGGCAAACGGTGGCACTGATTCAGGGGAGGGGCTGAAACCTCTCCCCGGATCGGTGTTTTTTCTTGGGCCGGTGCACGGTGATCGACGACTTCTGCAAACAGCTGGTGGCGCGACATCCGGCCAGCGTGGGCCGCTGGGTGCTGGGCCGGATCGCCGAAGACAAGCCCCTTGGGGCCAGTGATTCCGGCGGCAGTACCTGGCAGCTGCTCAATCGGGAGCTCAGCACAGCTCCGCTCCATGCCGATTCGGTGGTGTTGCTGCCAGAGGGCAACACAAGCGCGATCCTGCACCTGGAATTCCAGACGCGCCCCGATGCGGCAATCGCCGAGCGAATGCTCGACTACTGGAGAAGGCCGCGTTCAAGGGCTCGATCAAGGCCGCCGCCAGGAAGCCCTGGATTTGCTCGGGCGCCAGCTGCTCCGGCGTTGCGGCCCCCTCAACACCCATCAAGACGCCGCCATCGCGGCGCTACCGCTGGAAACGCTTGAGCAATTGGGCGAGGCCCTGCTGGACTTCAACAGCGCAGAAGACTTCAACCGCTGGCTGGCCGCTCTGAACCCCGGCCCGTAGGCTCGCCCCACTTGCTTTCGGGCCCGTGCTGGATCAGCGCCTGCTGCGCGACACCCCCGAGCTGATCACTGCGCAGCTCGGCCGTCGTGGCATGACGCTCGACCTCACGGGCCTGCAACTGATGGCCCGCCAGGAGCGCGACCTGGAGGAGCAGCGCAGCAACCTGCAGGCCGAAGGCAACCGCATCGGCAAGGAGGTGGGCCTCAAGATCAAGGGCGGCGCCGCCCCCAACAGCCCTGAGGTGCAGGAGCTCCGCAACGAAGGCAACCGCATCAAGCAGCAGGTGGCGGTGCTGGAAGAAGAGGAGAAAGCGCTCGAAGCCAAGCTGCGCGAGCAGCTGCTCACCCTCCCGAACCTGCCGTCGCCCGATGCCCCCGATGGGCGCAGCGAAGACGACAACGTGGAGCTCAAGCGCTGGGGCACCCCGCGCGCCAAGGAAGACTGGCTCGAAGAGCACTGGCAGATCGCCGAACGCCTCGGCCTGTTTGAAACCGAGCGCTCCGTGCGCATCGCGCAGAGCCGCTTCGTGACGCTGATGGGCCAGGGCGCCCGGCTGGAGCGGGCCCTGATCAACTTCATGCTCGACCTGCACGGCGGCAAGGGCTACCGCGAAGTGCTGCCGCCGATCCTGGTGAACAGCGCCAGCCTCACCGGCTCAGGCCAGTTGCCCAAGTTCGCCGAGGAGAGCTTCCGCTGCGCCGAAGACGACCTCTGGCTCACCCCCACCGCCGAGGTGCCCGTCACGTCCCTGCACCGCGATGAGGTGATCCCAGCCGAACAGCTGCCGCTGAAATACGTGGCCTACACCCCCTGCTTCCGCCGCGAAGCCGGCAGCTACGGGCGTGACACCCGCGGCCTGATCCGCCTGCACCAGTTCAACAAGGTGGAGCTCTACTGGT
>JBDKGF010000109.1:0-2976 GCA_039798305.1 Cyanobacteriota bacterium | reverse complement strand
GGGTTGCTCCAGGCTGACGACGAGGGTGAGTTCTCCTGTCTGATGGAGCAGCTGCGCGACACCAGCGTGAGCGAGCACTACGCCCGGGTGATCAGCTGGGAGCAGAGGCGCCACCTCTGGCGGGTGCTGCGCCGATTGGAGCGCCGGCAGCGGCGCTTGATCCTGGGCCGGCTGCTGCAGAACCTCACCTGGCGTCAGCTCGCCGAGGGGAGCGGCCTCAGCCCCAAGGCTGTTCAACGCCGCAGCGAACACCTCCTGCATGAGCTGCGCCGGCAGCTCATGCCCCTGCTGAGCAGCTGAGGGGGTATCGACCCGAGCGGTGCGATCAGGCGAGGCCCAGCCATTCCGCCGCCGCCATGGCCAGCACCGCGGCGATCGTGGTCTGCAGAGCATTCACCAGCTCATTGCTGAGCCAGGCGCAGCGTTGCTGCAGGCCCGCACCGATCAGACTTTCCAGCAGGGTGGCCAGCAAGCCCACCAACGTGACCAGCCCCCAGGCCGCTGCGTCCTGCAGCAGACCCAGCTGCAGCATCACCAGTGCCATCAGCGCACTGCCCACGAGGCTGGCGGCGGTACCCTCCACGGAGATCGCTCCCTCCGGACCCCGGGGCACCGGCCTGAGGGTGGTGATCAGGACGGTGTGGCGGCCCCAGCGCTTACCGATCTCACTGCCGAAGGTGTCGGCCAGCTTGGCGCTGAAGCTGGCTGCAAAGCCAAGGCGCAAGAGCATAACGGGGGCTGAGGGCAAGAGGCTGAGCAGCGCCAGGGCTGCTCCTGTGGCCGCCGATCCCCACACGTTTTCAGGGCCCCGCCGCCCCCCGCGCGACTCCGCGAGCCCGTCGGCCTGCTTGCGGCGGAAACCAAGTCGCGTCACCAACGAGCCCAGGCCCAAGTAGAGCACCACAGCCCACCAGCCGGCCCAATCCAGGCTCCCCAGCAGCACTGTGCCCAGGATGCCGGCATGCACCCAGCCCGACCGCGTCAGCAGCGGCAGGCGCTGGGCGATGGCGATCAGGGCGGCATTGATCAACAGCGCGAGGGCCCAGTGCTGCAGACGATCGCCATTGAGCAGAACCTGAAGCTCCAGCATCCCCAGCACGCCCGCATGGGGCTGACGCAACACAAGCCCAGCACAACACAACCACCCATCCTTCTGTTGCACTGCCCTAAGGGAGACGCCCGTGAGCCCCACCGGCACCGGATAATCCAGCCATCCGCCTCAGAACCGGCGCCATGGTGTTCAACCGCAAGGGCAGCTTCTTCCTCAACCTCGATGAGAAGGCCCCCGCGACGCCGGCTGCCGTTGCCCCTGTGGCTCAGCCCAGCCAGAGCGCCGAAAAGACCAAGGCCGCACCGGTGAAAGCCGCGGTCAAGGCTGAGGCTCCTGTGGCTGAAGCGGCAGCCACTGCAGCACCCGGCGGCAAGGTGCTCACCACCGCTGAAGCCATTGCCGCTGAGCTGGCTGCCGAGCAGGCCGCCAAGCCCGCCGCCACCCTTTCCACCTTCGCTCCCGAGTGCGTCACCGCCGGTGGTGCCCTGCCCCTGCTCCGCCGCCGCGGCGGTGCCAACCTGGCCGGTTTCCGCAGCATGGCCGGCGGATTGTTCGGCAAGAAGTGAAGCCGCTCAGCCGGCGGCCGCGCGCCAATGGCTGAGCAAAGCGGCACCAGCCACACAGGCTGTTGAGCTGCGCAGGATCGTGGATCCCAACTGCACAGGGATCCATCCAGCTTCCGTGGCCTGCGCTTCTTCTGCAGGGCTCCAGCCTCCCTCGGGTCCGCAGGCAAGCCAGATCTCCTGCGGAGGTTCCGGCTTGCGCTGCGCGCCGTTCTGGAGCACTTCAGCGAGCAGCGGCAAGGCCGCCTGCCGGGTGGTGGCCCAGAACCGGGAAATCACCCTTGGTGGAGCTGCCGGTTCGAGGCTCATCAGCTGCGCCAACGGGGTGGGGGGATCGAGCTGCGGCAGCCACAACCGTTCGCATTGCTCCGCCGCTTCCTCAGCGATGCTCTGCCAGCGCTCGGGCCGCAGCTGCCCCAGCACCGCCGTGCGCTCACAGGTGATGGGCACCAGGCGATCCATGCCCAGCTCCACAGCCATCCGCACCACCAGCTCGAAATCCCTCTTCACCACGGCAGCCACCAGAACCAGAGTCGGTCGGGGGGGAGCCTTGGTGATCAGCGGCTGCTGCACGGGCTGAAGCAGGCGGGCCTGGTGCTGATTCAGCAGCTCCGCATCCCAGAGATGGCCGGCACCATCCACCACGGCAAAACGTGCGCCAGGGCCGTAGCGCAGCACTTTGCTGAGGTAGCGGCTGTGCTCCGGGCTGAGGGCCAGGCAGCCCTGGGCGTCAACCTGCCGCAGCCGCTCCGTGGGGATCAGCAGACGCCGACTTTCCCGGGCCATCCTTCAGGCGTCGGGGTCCGAGAGGCTGGTGAAGGGGTTGTCGGGGTGATCCTCCACCGGCCAGTCGTCGTTGACGCCGCCGATCAGCAACTCCTCGATTTCCACCACATCGGTGTCCAGCTGGCGCAGGGTGTTGATCAGCACATCCAATGCCAGAGCATCGCTGGTGCCGAGATCGAGCCAGCAGCGGGCCCACTCGCTGCGGTATTCCATCTCGCCCATGTTGTGCATCAGAGCCGGCATGGCCCGCGCGGCCACATCGGCGTCGTAGGCCATGCCGCTCAGCTCAGCGCCCTCCTCCTGCACCTGCAGGTTTTCAGCGTTGAAACCGCCGAGCTTGCCGAGGAAAAACCAGCTGTCGAACACCGTGTCGATGTAACCCCGCTCCCCCTGGCCGGGGGCATGGCTGAAACGCAGCCAGATCCAGCAGTTGAAGGGATCAAATTCGCGAAAGCGGATCTCCATCGGGGCAGGCGCAGCGCAGCGTTGTCTCCATCAAACATGCTGGGGGCACCCGCAGACCATGGCGCCTTCGATGCTCGAGCTGAGGTCGCTGAATTACCACCCGGCCACGGC
>JBDKGF010000108.1:0-4012 GCA_039798305.1 Cyanobacteriota bacterium | reverse complement strand
GCCTGAACCTGGCGGCGCTGCAGCACCCCGGGGTGCTCGATCACTACCTCCGCACCAGCCTGGAACAGAGCGAGCTGGTGCTCGTGCGGCTCTTGGGGGGACGCGGCCACTTCAGCTATGGGCTGGAGCAACTGAGGGGCTGGGCCGAGGCACAACCCGAGCGCCCGTTGATGGTGCTCTCGGGCACCGCCGAGGAGGAGGCCAGCCTGGTGGAGCTGGGCACCGTTCCCCCTGCCCTGGCCCTGGCCTGCAGCCGCTGCCTGCGCGAGGGCGGACCCGCGAACTGGCAGGCCGTGCTGCAGAGCCTCAAGGCTCACCTCAATCGAGAACAGCTCCAGCTGCCTGAGCCGCAAGCTCTGGCGGATCCTCAAACGCACGATTGGCAGGAGGAGCCCGGGCCGCGCGTGGGCGTGGTGCTCTACCGGGCCTTGCTGCAGGCGGGGGACCTGCGTCTTGCGGAGGCCTTGCTGGCATCCATGCGCCAAGCGGGCCTGGCACCGCGAGCCCTCTGGATCAGCAGCCTGCGCGATCCGGCTGTGCAACAGGGGGTGGCGGACCTGTTCGAGCGCGAGCAGGTGCAGACGGTGCTCTGCACCACCTCCTTCGCCTCGGTGCAATTCAGCGAAGCCGGGCTTGGCGCACCGCTCTGGGAGCAGCTTGGGGTGCCCGTGCTGCAACTGCTCTGCAGCACCCAGAGCCGCGAGAGCTGGAGGGAGAGCAGCGTGGGCCTGGCGCCCCTGGATCTCACGCTGCAGATCGCCCTGCCGGAACTGGATGGGCGCATCACCACCCGGGTCGGTGCCTTCAAGGAGGCCCAACGGGCCGATGCGCGGCTCTCAACAGCGCTGCTCAGCTACGAACCGGATCGAGAGCGCCTGGCCTGGGTCTGCCAGCTGATCGCCCGCTGGTGCGAGCTGCGGGTCACGCCAGCGCAGCAACGGCGTCTGGCCCTGGTGCTCGCCAATTACCCCACCCGCAACAGCCGCCTCGCCAATGGCGTCGGGCTCGACACGCCGGCCAGCGCCGCATCGATGTTGCACTGGCTGGCGGAGGCCGGCTACAGCCTTGGCGATGGCGCACTGCCCGCCGATGGCGATGCGCTGATCCAGCTGCTGCTGGCGGGCCGCAGCAACGATCCCGAAAGCCTGCATCGACCCGCCCTGGCCCACCTGCCCCTGGCGGACTACCAGGCCTGGTACGCCGAACTGCCCCAGGAAGGGCGTGAACGCCTGGAAGCGCGCTGGGGGCCACCAGGCGCCGACCCGCAACTGGAAGCGGCGGGATTTCCGATCCAGGCCCTGCGCTTCGGCCAGGTGATCGTGCTGATCCAGCCCGAGCGCGGCTACGACCGCGACCCCAGCCTCAGCTACCACTCACCTGATCTGCCACCACCCCACGCCTACCTGGCCCAGTACCTCTGGCTGCGGCAGGTGGCCGGCGTGCAGCTGATCTGCCATGTGGGCAAACACGGCAACCTCGAGTGGCTGCCGGGCAAAGGGCTCGGCCTCTCGAGCAGCTGCTACCCGGAGTGGGCCCTGGGGCCCATGCCCCACATCTATCCCTTCATCGTCAACGACCCCGGCGAAGGCTCCCAGGCCAAGCGCCGTTCGCAGGCAGTGATCCTCGATCACCTCACCCCGCCCCTCGGTCGCGCCGGGCTGCATGGCGATCTACGCGAGCTCGAAGCGCTGATCGACGAGTACTGGGAGGCGATGCAGCTCGGCAGTGCCCGCAGCGAGCAACTGCGGGGCCAGGTGCTGCAGCGGCTGGCAGCGCTGGAGCTACCGGATCTCCTGACGGGCGGGGAGGGCGGCGACCCCCTCGATGCGGCCGATGGCTACCTGTGTGAGCTCAAGGAAGCGCAAGTACGCACGGGCCTGCACCGCTTCGGATCGCTTCCGGAGCCGGCGGCGCTGGCGGAGCTGCTCAGCTGCCTGGCGCGTCCTCCGCAGGATCAGGGGCTCGGTCTCACCCAGGCCATCGCCCGCGATCTCGAGCTCGAGCTGGATCCCTGGGCTGAACCGGAGGAAGCGCCGCTCAGCGACGCCGACACCCAGCGACTTCAGGCTCTCGGTGTGATGCTCCCGCGCCGTGCCGGCGATGCGGTGGAGTGGCTGGAGGCTCAGGCAGCTGACCTGTGCAGCGACCTGATCGCGGGCAGTCGCCCCACCAAAACAGCGGGAGCTGAAACCGAACGCGTTCTGGATCGACTCCAAACCGGCCTGCTCCCCAACCTGCTCCGCTGCGGCACAGCCGAGCAGCAGGCCTTCCTCACGGCCGTGGCCGGAGGCCGCATTGCCGCCGGACCGTCCGGGGCTCCCACCCGCGGCCGGCCGGATCTGCTGCCCACGGGGCGCAACTTCTACAGCGTCGATCTGCGGGCCCTGCCCACTGAAGCGGCCTGGGATCTGGGGCGCCGCAGCGCCGAGCTGCTGCTCGATCAACACCTGATGCAGGAGGGCGAGCCCCTCCGCCATCTGGCCCTCTCGGTGTGGGGCACCAGCACCATGCGCAACGGCGGCGAAGACATCGCTCAGGCCCTCGCCCTACTGGGGGTGCGTCCCCTCTGGGATGGCCCCAGCCGCCGCCTGGTGGACCTGGAGCTGATCCCGCTGACGCAGCTGGGCCGCCCGCGCGTGGATGTGACGGTGCGGATCTCGGGCCTGTTCCGGGATGCCTTCCCGCAGCTGGTGGCCTGGCTGAATCGCGCCACGGCTCTGGTGGCGGCCGCTGATGAACCCGAGGCGGACAACCCTCTGGCGGGGGCAGCCCAGCGGGATGGGCACGCCTGGCGCGTCTACGGCTCGGCGCCCGGGGCTTACGGGGCTGGCCTGCAGGGGCTGATCGACAGCGGCGAGTGGGAAACCCGCGCCGACCTGGCGGCCGCCTATCTCAATTGGAGCAGCTGGCGCTACGAGGGCCTCGGCGGCGCTGATGGCAGCAGCGTCCGCCTCGAGATCCAAGCCGATCGCCAGGGGTTTGAGCAGCGGCTGGGGTCGGTGCAGGTGGTGCTCCACAACCAGGACAACCGCGAACACGACCTGTTCGATTCCGACGACTACTACCAGTTCCAGGGCGGCCTCTCCGCTGCCGTGGAGGCCGTGTCTGGCCAGGCACCCCAACTGTGGTTCGGCGACCACTCCCGCCATCAGCGGCCCCGGATGCACCGACTCGAGCGAGAGTTCGACAAGGTGCTGCGCTCGCGCGTGCTCAATCCACGTTGGATTGAGGGAATGCAACAACACGGCTACAAGGGCGGCTTCGAGATGGCCGCCAGCCTCGACTACCTGTTCGCCTACGACGCCAGCACCGGCCGCGTGCCCGACTGGAGCTACGGCGCCATCACCGAGCAGTGGCTGGGAGATGAACAGGTGCTCGCCTTCCTCAAGCAGGCCAACCCCTGGGCCCTGCGCGACATGGCCGAGCGGCTGCTGGAGGCCCACAACCGCGGCCTCTGGAGCGGAGCACAAAAAAACCAGCTGGCGCAATTGCGCCAGCTGGTGCTTGAGGCAGAACAGCTTGTTGAGGGATAACCTCTCGCTGAATCAGAGATCCTTCACCCAGCCCTTGAAGACGCCGATATCGCCGGGCTTGCTGGGCTGTTGGCTGGTGATCTGGGGCTGAGCTTCGGTGGGGGACTGCAACTTGGCGTTGGCCTGACCAGGGGTGTTGACACCCACGGCAGAACCCTTGTTGCGCTGGTCCAGCTCGGCCTTGCTCATCGGCTCGGCGAAGGTTTTCTTCACCGGCTTGGGAATCCCACCGGTGAGGTTGATCTCCTCCTGCTTCTCCACCACACCACCCAGGCCGGGGGTGGCCATCTCGCGGCGCATCTCCATCGAGGCCACTTCCTCCACCAGCTCCTTGTCGCCGGGACTGCTGGCCGTGCCAGGGAAGGTGTGGCGGATGGTGTTCGAGCGACGCATGAACTCCACGTTGCCCATGCTGCTGGAGGCATCGGCATCCAGGAAGAAAGCTTCCTCTGGCTTCTTGGCGGGCTTCGCCTCGCCGG
>JBDKGF010000107.1:0-4415 GCA_039798305.1 Cyanobacteriota bacterium | reverse complement strand
GCGCCGCTGGATTCCTTCAGACTCTCTCCCCACAGCCGGTTGAGGTAGGCCGGAACCTCGTTGGGGGGGAGCTGGAGCGGGGCCTGAAGGGTGAGCTGGGGAGCCATGGCGGTTGCGTCAGCGGAGGTGGAGCGAAGGCGGTCGGGAAACGATCAGGGGCGACGCCACATCAGGCCGTCCTCGGCCAGCAGGTTGTCGGCGGCGCCGGGGCCCCAGGTGCGGGCTTCGTAGGGGTACACCGGCAGCTGAGCGGGGGCCTCTTCAATCAGCTCCAGCAGGGGGGTGTAGAGCCTCCAGGCCGCTTCCACCTCATCGCTGCGGGTGAACAGGGTGGGATCGCCGAGCATCGCGTCGGCCAGCAGGCGCACATAGCCCTCGTCCGAGGGTTCGCCGAAGCTTTCGTCGTAGCTGAAGTGCATGTCCACCGGCCGGCTGCGCATGCCGGAGCCAGGGGCCTTTACGTCGAACACGAAGCCGGCGCCCTCATCGGGCTGGATGCGCAGCACCAGCTGGTTGGCGGTGGGGGTGCCGCCGGCTGCATCGAACAGCTGCACCGGAGCCTTGCGGAAGGTGAGCACCACCTCCGAGAGCCGTTTGGGTAGGCGTTTGCCCGTGCGGAGGTAGAAGGGCACCCCCTGCCAGCGCCAGTTGTCGATGAACAGCTTCATCGCCACATAGGTTTCGGTGGTGCTGTTGGGATTCACCCCCGGCTCCTCCCGGTAGCCCGCCATCGGATTGGCCGGGTTGCCGCCACGGCTGTATTGGCCGCGCACGCAGCACTTCCAGGGTTCGTCTTCGTTGGCCAGGCGAGCGGCCTGCAGCACCTTGGCCTTCTCGCTGCGGATCGATTCCGGATCGAAGTGGCCCGGGGTTTCCATGGCGGTGAGTGCCAGCATCTGCGTGAGGTGGTTCTGCACCATGTCCCGCAGGGCGCCGCTGGTTTCGTAGTAGCCGGCCCGCTCCTCCACACCCACGGTTTCCGCCGCCGTGATCTGCACGTTGGCGATGTAGTTGCGGTTCCAGATCGGCTCGAAGATCGCGTTGGCAAAGCGCAGCACCAGGATGTTCTGGACTGTTTCCTTGCCCAGGTAGTGGTCGATCCGGAAGATCTGGGATTCCTGGCCGCAGCTCTGCACCACCCGGTTGAGCGATTGGGCGCTGCTGTAGTCGGTGCCGAAGGGTTTCTCGATCACCACCCGGCTGCGGGATGGATCCTTGAGCAGGCCGGCGTTGGCTAGGGCGCGGCAGCCGCTGCCATAGAACGCCGGCGACACCGAGAGATAGAAGGTGCGGTTACCGCGGGTGGCCCGTTGCCGGTCGAGCGCCTCCAGTCGGCTGCCGAGGCGCACCACGTCCTCGTCCTGCTGCAGGTCGACCGGTTCGTAGAACAGGCAGGCGGCGAATTGCTGCCAGGCGCTCTGGTGCTGCTTCACCTCATCGGCCATCGCTTCGGCCATGCGGTTGCGGAAGTCGTCGTCGCTCCAGGGGCGACGCGCACAGCCCAGCACCGAAAACTCGGTGGGTAGCCGTCGCTGCCGGAACAGCTCAAACAGCGCCGGGATCAGCTTCCGGTGGGTGAGGTCGCCGCTGGCTCCGAAGATCACCAGGCACTGCGGTGAAATCACCCGCTCCTGGCGCAGGCCAACGCGCAGGGGATTGGTCTGGGTGGCGGCCATGGGCGACGTGTGCGTGATCCAGGTTTAACGAGGCCAGAGCGTTGCCGCATGGGATGGCAACAAAAAAGCCCGCCTTGCGGCGGGCTTGGCGGGTCGCTGAGGAAGCGATGCTCAATAGGTTTCCACGTGCCAGCGCTCAGCCTTCTTGAGTTGCGGGCGCAGCTCGTGCCACTCGAGACCCTTGGCAGCGGCAGCGGCGGTCATCGCTTCGTCGATGCCGGGCTCCATGCCGCGCAGACCGCACATGTACACGTGGGTCTTGGGGTTCTCGATCCAGGAGAAGATCTCCTCGGCGTTCTCGCTGACGCGGTCCTGGATGTACATCCGGCCGCCCTTGGCGTTCTGCTGTTCGCGGCTGATCGCCTTGGTGTAGCGGAAGTTCTCGGGGAACTGGTTCTGGTAGTGCTCGAAGTCGGCGTCATACAGCAGGTTGGCCGTGGTGGGAGCACCCATGAACAGCCAGGCCTTGCCCTTGAAGTGCCAGCCGTTCTTCTCGCGCTCGGCGGGCTCGAACATGCGGCGTAGGTAGGTGCGCATCGGCGCGATGCCGGTGCCGGTGGCCAGCATGATCACGTTGGCGTCCTCATCGGGCGGCAGGAGCATTTCCTTGCCCACGGGACCGGTGATCTTCACCTTGGCGCCGGGTTCGATGTCGCACAGGAAGGTGGAGCACACACCATTGACGGTTTCGCCGTCCTTCTCGTACTGGAGCTGGCGCACGCAGAGGGAAACGGTGTTGCCGGCCATGTCGTCGCCGTGGCGGGTGCTGGCGATTGAGTAGAGCCGCAGCTTGTGGGGTTTGCCGTTGGCGTCCTCACCGTCGGGAATGATGCCGATCGACTGACCCTCCACGTAGTTGAGCTGGGGGTCTCCACCGCTGAGATCGAAGGTGATGTGGTTCACCCGGCCGATGGCGCCTTCAGCCAGCAGGCTGTAGTTCTCGGTGACGGTGCCGATGAAGGGGTTCTTCGGCTTGTAGAGGTTGACGGGGACGTCGGCGTGATGCACGGCAGCAGCAGCGGGTTTGGCGGGGGCGGCAGCAGGGGCAGGGCTGGCTGCGGGAGCTGCGGCGGCAGGAGCGTCGGATGCGGCGGTGACCGAGATCACCTTGCCTCCCAGCTGGCTGATCGACTGCATCAGGGGCTGAAGCCGTGAGAAAGGCACGGTGATGCTGCGCTCAGCGTTGCGCTGCTGGGTCAATCCATAGCCCTGCACCACCACGGTGAACACGCGCGAGTCGCTGCAGCTGGATGTTGCGGTCGAGACACGCATGAATCTCTGGAGCCCTGATGTCGCGCGAGATCATAGGGAATCTGCACGCTTCGGCTCGATGGCGTTAAGTTGTGGCGCCGAAAGCTTGATCTAGCCGGTTTGCTCTCGTCGCAGCTCACGGCACCCCCCTCAGGCGCTGACCCGTCGCCGGCCGAGGCCTTGGCAGCGGTCTGCGCGCTCGACACCATCCAGCAGGAAATGGAGCGCCTGCCTGGGGGAACACGCCGATTGGCCGTCCGTCTGCGGCTGGAGCTCGATCCCCAGTGGCTCTGGGCGGTGCTCACCGATTACGACAGCCTCAGTCGTTTCATCCCCAACCTGCAGAGCTCCCGGCTGCTCTGGCGCCGCGCCAACGTGGTTGGCCTGGAGCAGGAGGGTGCGCAAACCTTCATGGGGATGCGCTTCAAGGCACGCGTTCAGCTCGAGCTCACCGAACACGTTGAAGAGCGCCGTCTCTCCTTCGTGATGGCCAAGGGTGACTTCCGCCGCTTCGAAGGCACCTGGAAGATCGGATCGGAGGCTGGAGCCACAACCCTGCTCTACGAGCTCACAGTGCAGGGCTGTGTGGGTATGCCCATCGGCTTGATCGAACAGCGTCTCCGCGAAGACCTGGCCGCCAATCTGCGGGCTGTACAGCGGGAAGCCCAGCGTCGTGCTGCATCGCTGGAAGTCACGGTCTGATCTGGAATCCATGGTCTGAGCCTCGGCCGCCTGAATCCGAGAGTTCAGATCCGCAGGCGCGCGCCCGTTTCAGGGCAGCACCGGATGTTGAATACAAAAAAACGGCCTCGCGGCCGTTTGTTCTTTGGATACCCCCAAGGGGATTCGAACCCCTGTCGCCTCCGTGAAAGGGAGGTGTCCTAGGCCTCTAGACGATGGGGGCTAGGACTCGGTGTGCAAATCAGCGTTTGGGCGATGCCCTTGCGCTGCCTGGCTTTTCAGCCGCGCCTCCGATGGGATGAAGTTACGGGTCGGAGGTGCCCTTCGTCAATCAGCTGGCGCTTTGTCCGTCCCAGACCGGCACGGTGAAGTGGAAGCAGGCCCCTTCATCGGGCTCCGACACCACCCAGATCCGGCCACCGTGAACTTCGGTGATCCGCCGGCACACCGACAGGCCCACGCCGAAGCCTGAAGTGTTGGAGGAGGTCTGCGGCAGGCGCACCCGCTCGAGAAAGATGCGCTCCTGCTCATCGCGCGGGATGCCCGGTCCCGAGTCGCACACGCTCACCTGCAGCCACTGGCTGGTGCGGTGCAGGATCGTCAGGCTCACCTGGCCGCCATCGGGGGTGAACTTGAAGGCGTTCTCCAGCAGGTTGAGCAGCACTTGGCGCATGCGCCGCTGATCGGCGTACACATCCGGCAGATCGGTGGGGATGTCGGTGATCAGCTCGAGGCCGCGGCCCACCCACAGCTTTTCCAGTTCCAGGATCGCCTCGGCCGCCACGGGGCCCAGGGCCAGGCGCTGGG
>JBDKGF010000106.1:0-2606 GCA_039798305.1 Cyanobacteriota bacterium | reverse complement strand
GTTGCAGGGCCTCGATGCGGTCGGGGCTGAGATTGAGCAGCTGCCGCAGTTCACGCTCGGCGGCGCTGCGGTTGTTGTTGTTGCGATGCAGTTCCGCCAGCAGCAGCCGCAACTGCCAGCGTTTCGGCTGCTGATCAGCCAGTTGTTCCAGCAGAGCGGTGGCTTCCTCCTGTTCGTTCAAGACCAGCAGCAATTGCACCAGCCGCTGCTGCTCGGCTTCGCTGGCGGTGCCCTCGGCCAGGCGTTGCCGCAATTGCTCGGCCTGTCGCTCTACGGCCGTATGAGACCTGTGGCCGTCGCTTCCTCCCCGGCTGTGCTGCCCCAGCCACCAGCCGCCGGCCAGCGAGCCGCCGACCAGAACGATCGCGCCAAGGCTGAGCAGCAGCCCTCGGGCGTTGGTGCTGGCGCGAGGCGGCATGGTGCGGCGCGTGGATGGCCCTCAGTCTGGAGCCATGGCAAGGGCTGGTTACATTGGCGGCCGGGCCATGGACAACACGAGCGCCCAGAGGGTTTCAGCCACGATGCGTCAGCACCCCATTTCACCGGTCACCGAACCGATGCAGTACCGGGCCATCGGTGTGGTGCGGGGGACCTATGTGCCCGAAGACCCTGAGCAGCTCACCCGCGGCACCCTGCAAGCCGAAGACGGCACGGAGATCGAAGCCGTGGTGCTCGGTCGCGTGCTCACCCTGATGCGCCGCCATCTCGATCTGAGCAAGCCCCACCTGTGGGTGGCTTATCCCCGTTTCCGCGATCCCGACAAGCTGCACCTGCAGTTGGTGGGTGTGTGGGAGCCCAGCACCCTGGCGGCCACTGAGATCGCCACCCAAAGCGCCGCCGATGCGGATGCCGGCACGTCACCCACGGACGATCTGCCCGAGGGTGACGGTTACTTCTCGGTGCGCGGTGAGCTGATCTACACCCGGCCTGAGGATGGCGATCTAGTGGTGAAGATCAGGCAACAGCCCCGTGCGGATGGCTCCAGGCCGACCCCGTTCAAATTGCAGTTGCGCGGTGAGATCGCTCCTGAGCACCTGCGTCACTTCGTCTCCCTCGATCTGCGCCGCCATGGACAGCAGTTGCAGCTCGAACAGCATGAGGTGATCGCTCCGGTGCCGCAGCGGGCCGGCAAGGGGCGCGGCCCCGGTCGAGGCGGGCGCGCCGGTGGGCGTCCCGAAGGGCGGCGCTGACGATGGCTGCTCCGGAGCGCTTCCCGGGCTCCGATCAGGGCTCCACGGCGGCCCTGTCTGCCGGTGCGGCCGTGGCGGCCGTCACTGTGCTGGCCGTGGTGGGTCCGCCTCTCGGTCTCTCGCCCTGGCTGATTGCCCTGGCGGCGGGCGGCGGCATGGTGGCGCTCACCGTCGATGCCGCGCGGTTTGGTGGCCTGGGCGGCCATCTTCTGGCTGAAGCGCTGCCTGTGGGGATCGGTGCTGCCCGCCTGCGCCGCATCGCCATCCATGAAGCCGGTCATGTGCTGGTGGCGGCCGAGAACGATCTGCCGGTGAAGCAGGTGCTGGTGGGCAGCCGGGCCTGCCTGCGTGAGGGTCTCAGCGCCAACGGCAGTACCCAGCTGGAACCTCCGGCCCACGCCAAGCTGCCCCTCGAGGATCTGCGCCGGTGGAGTCGTGTGCTGCAGGCCGGGATGATCGCTGAACAACTGGTGTACGGCGGTTCGCGTGGCGGCGCCGATGACCGCGCCCTGCTGGGCCGGCTCTGGGGCCTGTCCGGCTACGACGTGGCTACAGCCCAGCAGGAGCAGCGCCGTGCCCGTCGCGAGGTGGAGCAATGGCTGCGCCAACGTCGCTCGGAGCTCGATCAGCAGGCCGATACCCTGCTGAGCCAGGTGTGATGCACCACCAGCCCCGGCTGGCGTTGGTGGATTGCCCGACCGGTCTGGCCGGCAACATGCTGCTGGCCGCCCTGCTGGATCTGGGGCTGCCGGAAGCGGTGGTGCATGAACCCATGGCGGCGCTGGGGCTGGCGGATGCCTACCGCCTGCACCTGAAGCAGTCGCGCAGCGCTGGATTGCGAGGCCTGCAGCTGCAGGTGGAGCTCACGGAGCCTTCACCACCCCATCGCCATTGGGGTGATCTGCGCGTGCAGTTGGCGGAGGCTGCGCTTGAGCCTCAGCTCAAGCAGCGGGTGCTGGCGGTGTTCGCCCTGCTGGCGGAGGCGGAGGCTGCCGTGCATGGCTACGGGGCGGATCAGGTGCACTTCCATGAAGTGGGAGCCGTGGATGCCCTGGTGGATGTGGTCGGTGTGTGTGCTGGTCTTCTGCATTTCGGCATCTCCGAGCTGATCTGCACCCCACCTCCGGCCGGCCCCGGCCGGGTGTCCACCGCCCACGGGCAGCTGCCGCTGCCCGTTCCCGCGGTGTTGGAGCTGGCCCGGGTGCGGCAGCTGCCGCTGGCCAGCAGCGAAGGGTTCCCGCCGGCGGAGCTCACCACGCCCACCGGCATGGCCTTGATGGCTGCCCTGGCGGATCGCTTCGGCCAGGCGCCCGCGCTGGTGCCGGAAGCGGTGGGGGTGGGGCTGGGTACGCGTCAGCTCGATCGCGCCAATCTGTTGCGGCTGGTGTTGGCGCAGCCCCAGGCTTCTGTTTCGGG
>JBDKGF010000105.1:0-4870 GCA_039798305.1 Cyanobacteriota bacterium | reverse complement strand
GGGTCCAGTCGCTCAGCTCAGAGGACTGGAACCAGAGGCCGATCTCAAAGGCAGCAGTCTCGGCGGCATCGGAGCCGTGGATCACATTGCGGCCGATGTTGACGGCCAGATCACCGCGAATGGTGCCGGGCTCGGCCTCCAGGGGCTTGGTGGCGCCGATCAGCTTGCGGGCGCTGGCGATCACACCGTCGCCTTCCCACACCATGGCCACCACGGGGCCGGAGGTGATGAAGTCCACCAGACCGGCGAAGAAGGGGCGCTCGCGGTGCACGCCGTAGTGGCTCTCAGCCAGCTCACGGCTGGGGGTGAGCTGCTTGAGGCCCACCAGCTTGAAGCCCTTGCGCTCGAAGCGGCCGAGGATCTCGCCCACCAGGCCGCGCTGCACGCCATCGGGCTTGATGGCAATAAAAGTGCGTTCGGCAGCCATGAAACAAAAAACGTCAGATCCGGCCCATCGTCCGCGGCGGGCCTGCCGCTTGGCAAGCACATGCAGGCAATGGCCTGGCGCGACTGATGCAGATCCTTAGATTTTCAGCACTCTGCTCAGCCCCCATCGATGGTGACCGCCCCATCCGCCATCGCCGACCAGCAGCAGGGATGGAGCACCGCCGACAGCGCCGAGCTTTACGGCCTGAGCCGCTGGGGGGAGCCCTATTTCTCGGTGAATGCCCGCGGACACATCAGCGTGCAGCCGCAGGGCGATCGGGGCGGCAGCCTTGATCTGATGGAGCTGGTGCAGGGGCTGGAGGGCCGCAACCTCGGCTTGCCCTTGCTGATCCGCTTCGACGACATCCTCGAAGACCGGCTGGAGCGACTGCACGCCGCCTTTGAACGCGCCATCGCCCAGTACGGCTACCCCGGCCGGTATCAGGGCGTATTTCCGGTGAAGTGCAACCAGCAGCGCCATGTGGTGGAGGAGCTGGTGAGCTGCGGCCGCCGCTGGCATTTCGGCCTGGAGGCCGGCAGCAAAGCCGAACTATTGATCGCCCTCTCGCTGATCGACGACCCTGAGGCGCTGTTGATCTGCAATGGCTACAAAGATCAGCGCTACATCGAAACCGCGATCCTGGCCCGCCGCCTCGGACGCCAGCCAGTGGTGGTGATCGAACAGGCCGACGAGGTGGAGCGGATTATCAGCGCCAGCCGCGCCCTGGGGGCTGCGCCGTTTATCGGCATCCGCGCCAAGCTCGCCAGCCGCAGCACCGGCCGCTGGGGCAGCTCCGTGGGGGAGAAAGCCAAGTTCGGCCTGGCGATCCCAGAAGTGCTGGCCACGGTGGAGGCCCTGCGGGAGGCCGGCCTACTGGCCGATCTGCGGCTGCTGCACTTCCACGTGGGCAGTCAGATCAACGACATCGCCGTCCTCAAGGACGCCCTGCAGGAAGCCGGCCAGATCTATGTGGAGCTCACCAAGCTCGGCGCGCCCATGGGCTACCTCGATGTGGGCGGCGGCCTGGGAGTCGACTACGACGGCAGCCGCACCGCCACTGCCGCTTCCACCAACTACTCCCTGCAGAACTACGCCAACGACGTCGTTGCAACGGTGCGGGAGTGCTGTGAACCCCACGGCGTCGCCGTGCCCACCCTGGTGAGCGAGAGCGGCCGGGCCATCGCCAGCCATTTCTCGGTGCTGGTGTTCAACGTGCTTGGCACCGCCACCCTGCCCGGCTCCGTGCCTTCGCCGCAGGAGAGCGAACCGCTCACCGTTCGCAACCTGCGGGAGACGTTGCGCGGCATCACCGCAACGTCCAGCGACGAGGAGAGCGGCATCTCCCGGCTCCAAGAGGCCTGGAATGACGCGATCAAATTCAAAGAAGACGCGCTGGCGGCTTTCCGACTTGGGTATCTGAGCCTGCCGCAACGGGCCATGGCCGAGCAGCTCACATGGGCCTGCGCTGAAGCGATCGTGGCCCGCCTGCCGCGCGGCGGCGCCATCCCCGACGACCTCAGGCAGCTGCGAGCCGCCATGGCCGGCACCTACTACGCCAATTTGTCGGTGTTCCGCTCCGCGCCAGACACTTGGGCGATCGAGCAGCTCTTCCCGTTGATGCCGATCCACCGGCTGGAGGAGGAACCCACCCGGCTCGGGCACTTCGCCGACCTCACCTGCGACTCCGACGGCAAGCTGGCTCGCTTCATCGGGGACGGCCAGGCCAAGCCGCTCCTGGAGCTGCATACACCCAGAGCGGGTGAGCCCTACCTGATCGGCATGTTCCTCGGCGGTGCCTATCAGGAGGTGATGGGGAACCTGCACAACCTGTTCGGCAGCACCAACGCCGTGCACATCCGCCTGGCCCCGGGCGGCGGCTACCAGGTGGATCACGTGGTGCGCGGCAACACCAATGCCCAGGTGCTCGAGGCGATGGAACACAACCCCGACCTGCTACTGGAGCGGCTGCGGATGGCCAGCGAAGCGGCAATTCAACGCGGCCAGCTCAAGATCAGCGAGGCCCGCCGCCTGATGGATCACCTGGAAACCAGCCTGCGCCAAACCACCTATCTGCAGGAGTGAGCGCGCCAGCGAGGCAGCCGCTGGGTGTGCGCAGGATCACCGCCGACCTGGAGCCGCATCACGCAGGTTGCCGGCTGCCGCGCTGAGGGTGAATCCAGTTCCCCTTCACAGCCATGACCTTCTCCCTCCCCGGCTTCGATCAATGGACCTTCCAGATCGTGATGTTCGGCAGCCTGCTGGTGCTGGAAGCCCTCAGCGGTGACCAGACATTGAGCACCGTCCTGGAACCCATGGACTCGACCCGGGCCCGCGCTCATGCTCTGATCAACCGCCCTTGCTGCGCGCTGGTAGCAGCCCACGCTTGATCAACGGCTGCAGATCTCTAATCCGCAAACCACCGTCCACCTCCTCCACCGTGCCTCGTGTTCGCAGCTTGCTCAAGGTGCGTGAGGCTGTCTCCCGGGCCAGACCGGCCAGCAAGCCAAGTTCGCGCTGCGCGAGAGCTGGGATCACCGCCTGAGGATCATGGGCAGCACCGCTGCGCCGAGCCAGATAGGCGAGGGCATCGAGCAGCCGGGTGGTGGCGTCACCGCTCTGGATCGCAAAGCGCTGGTTGAGATCCCGGAGGCGCGCGGCCTCCAGCCGGGCCAGCGCCAATGCAAAACCCGCGTCGTTCTCAAGCAGTGCCACGAACGGGGCCGCCCGCAACTTCACCACACTCACCGGCGTGAGGGCCACCACATCCGCCGAACGCGCCGCCCCATCCAGAGCCGCCATCTCACCGAACACGTCTCCCTCCCCCAACACCGACATCACCACCTCGTCGCCATCGACGGTGGTGGTGCGCACCTTGGCCATCCCGCTGTGCAGCAGAAACAGCGACTCGCCCCAGTCCTGCTCCATCACGAACACCTGCTCGGGGCCATGGCTGCTCTCGAGATGGCGTTCCAGCAGGAGGGTGCACTGCTCGAGGCTGAGCGACGCAAACAGCGGCAAGGCCTGCAGCTGCTCAGGGGTGAAGACGGCCATAACCAGGCGAAGGAGCACCACCAGCCAAGCCTGGCGATGACCTAGCCGCAATGGCAGTTGGCAGTGGCCAGCTCCGGAGAACCGCAGCAGGATGCAATCACGCCGCGTCAGCGCCGATGTGGGGGATGGAATCGCAGCGCCGGCTGGTGCGGGAGCGGATGAAGCTCCTTCTAGAGGCCCACGACAGCGAAATCGAACCGGTGGAGCTCACCGCTGCACCTGGGGAGTTACTGCTGCGCCAAGGAGAACCGGCCAAACGCATCCTCCTGCTCACCGAAGGCAGCGTGGCGATCCAGGTGCGGCAGAGCGATGGACTGGCGCACACCCTGGCCATCGTGGAGGCGGAGGAGCTGCTCGGGGAGATGGGACTGTTCGGCGACGGACAACACTCCGCCGATGTGAAGGTGCTCGATCAGCCCGCCCAACTGCTGGCGGTAGATGCCGATCAACTGCTCAAGGCGATGTTGTTCGATGCCGACCTGGCGATCGAGCTGCTCAGGCTGATCAGTCAGCGCTGCTTACAGGGCAATGAGCTGGTGGGGTTGTTGCTGGATGGCATTCATGCTGCCCATGCAGGTAATGCGTCGCAGCTGGAGCTCACTTGCTCGGAGCTGCGAAAGCGCAACCATTCCATCGCCTGGGCCGCCGACCGGCTTCAGGCTCTGATGCGTTATTGAGCGAAACCGCTCTAGACGCAGCAGCTGGGATGAGCCATCAGCTCATGGGCCACGTCGTAGGGCGTGTCCTGGGGCTGCAGCCAGGTGGAGCAGTGCAGGGGCTCATCCCCTGGTCGCTCCGCGTCGCGGCGGCCCTCAAGCCGCAGACGGCTCCCCAACAGCACCAGCTGGAAGCTCCAGTGCTGGCGGGCTTGGATTTCAAAGCTGCTGGCCATGGCGTGCAGCTCCTCGGCGTTCGATACCAGAAGGATTCCCCCGCTGTTTCAGAGCGCCAGCCGGCAGGAACGGTTCCTGATCCGGCTGCTCCTGGCGCAGGGCCTCAGCCCAGCGCCGCCGTGAGCTCCGTGCGGGCCTGCTCCAGCGCCCCATCGAGTGCGGCCCCATCACGGCCACCGGCCTGAGCCAGGTTGGGCCGGCCGCCACCGCCGCCGCCACAGACCTTGGCGATGCCGCCGATGAACTTGCCGGCCTGCTGCCCCTTGGTGATCACCCCCTTTCCAAAGGCCGCCACCAGAATCACCTTGGCCAGATCAGCGGGATCGGGCAGGCCGCCGAGCACCACAGCGGCACCCTCGCCGAGCTGATCCGCTAACCCCTGGGCCGCGCTCTGCAGACCGCCGCCTTCCACGCCATCAAGGCGGGCCACCAGCAACTGGTGCTCGCCTACGGCCACCGCTTGGGCCACCAACGCCGCTGATTTCGCCAGGGCCAACTC
>JBDKGF010000104.1:0-4156 GCA_039798305.1 Cyanobacteriota bacterium | reverse complement strand
CCCTCGTCGTAGATGTCGCTCATCTCGAAGAACACCGGCGCCATCACCTCCCAGAAGAGGCCGAGGTTGGCGGTGTAGCTGAGCTGACGCACCTGCTCCAGGAACATGTCCGGGAACAGCGCATACAGCCCCAGCATCAGGGGATTGCCCTTGAAGTAGGCCTTGATCGCCCGATCGGCGTTGGCCTTGTAGGCGTCGCTCTCCAGGTAGTCGTTGAAGCGGCCGCCCATGCCCTGGTGCCAGAGCATCGCCTGCATGCAGGCCTCGGCGAACTCCATGTTCACCCGGTCGTGCCAGAGGTGATGCAGCAGCTTGGGCATGCGGCCGGTTTCGCCGCGCTCCATGAACTCCAGCAGTTCCGGATGCGCCTTCTCACCGCCGCGCCAGATGCGCAGCTTGGATTGATCGCCCGCATAGCTGTTGGGGCGATCCAGATACTCCTGCGAGATGAAGTATTTGAAGGCCGGCAGCGGATTGAGGAACACCCGCTCGGCGATGTAGAGCAGGTCGCGCCAATAGAAGTCCATCGGCACGGCGTAGGCCTTGTAGATGCCGATGATCTGTTTGAGGTTCTCCGGGGTGTCCGGCAGCATCGAGCCACCGGCCTCGAGCCGATGGATCACATCGGCGTAGCGGTGAGTGGAGGGTGGAATCAACGGAGCCTTGACGCGCTCCGAGGCGACGGTGGCAGTCATGCGGGGAGCTGGGCGGAGTTGAGGTTGGCGGGAGCCATCGCGATCACGGTGACGGCGTCACTGGAGCGCAGGGCCAGCGGGGCGGTGGCCGTTTCGCTGAAGCCGGTGAGCATTGAGGGCCAGAGGCCGGCCACCAGCACCAGGGCCGTGAGCACCAGAGCCGGAGCGCGCTCACCCCAGCTGGTGCTCACCCAATCGGCGCGGTCGTTATCGAGGCGGCCGAAGCCCACCCGGTTGAACAGGCGGATCGCATACACCGCCGTGAGGCCAGAGGCCAGCAGGCACACCAGCGTGGGCCAGGGGAAGGCCACCCAGCTGCCCTCGAACACCAGCAGTTCGGCCACAAAGCCCGCCAGGCCGGGCACACCAGCCGCGGCCAGCAGCGCCAGCAGCATCAGCCCCAGGGTGAAAGGCAGACCCCGCTGCGGATTGAGCAGACCCGACAGCTCCGGAATGGCGCTGGTGCCGGTGCGCAGCTCGATCAGGCCCACCAGGCAGAACAGCAGCGCAATGATCAGACCGTGGGCCAGCATCTGGGCGATCACGCCCTGCAGGCTCAGCGGTGTGGCCGCCGCCAAAGCCAGCAGCAGCATGCCCATGTGGCCGAGGGAGCTGTAGGCCACCAGACGGCGCATCTCCAGCTGGGCGATCGCATTCAGAGATCCGTAGATGGCGCTGACTGCTCCCACCGCCGCCAGCCAGGGCGACCAGGCGCTCCAGGCATCCGGCAGGAACTCCAGGCCGAAGCGAAGCAGGCCATAGGCACCCAGCTTCGACACCACACCGCTCAGCAGCATCGCCACAGGTGTGGGCGCCTCGCTATAGGTGATCGGCTGCCAGCCATGCAGGGGCACCACCGGCAGTTTCAGGCCGAAGGCCAGCAGCACCAGCGCCAGGATCCAGCGCTGCTGCACGGCGGTGAGGCTGTGATCCGCCAGGGCGGTGTAGCTGAAGTTCAGGCCGCCCGGTTGCAGCCAGCCCAGGGCCAGCACCGCACCCAGCAAAGCCATCCCCGACACAGCCCCGTAAGTGAGGAAGCGGATCGCCGCGCCGGCGCGGCGCTCACCGCCCCAGGCAGCCACCAGCAGGGTGGTGGGGATCAGGATCAGCTCGTAGGCCAGCAGGAACAGCAGGGCATTGCGGGCCAGGAAGGCACCGATCAGGCCCAGGTTGGTGGCCAGCATCAGGGCGAAGAACAGGCGCGGACGGCTCTGATCCACCGGGCTGGCCATCACGGCCATGGCGGTGATCAGGGCCGTCAGCAGCACCAGCGGCAGGGTGAGCCCATCGAGGCCCAGCTCAAGGCGCAGGCCCAGCTGCGGCAACCAGCTCGCCGAGATAGCAGCAGGCGGGTGCTGCCAGAGCCAGAGGCCATCGAGCAGCTGCAGCAGAGCAGCCGCCAGGGCACCGCGGCGCACCCAGGGGGAGCCAGCGGGCAGGAGCGGCAGGAGCAGGCCCGCCAGCAGGGGGATCAACAGCAGAAGCAAAAGGTCCATGGCGATCACGTCAGCGGGACAGAAGCCAGGCGGCCATCAACAGCACGCCGAGCACAAGGGAGAGGGCATAGGTCTGGGAGCGACCGCTGGTGGTGTAACTGAGGCGACGGGCCCCTTCCATCGCCACACCGCCGGTGCCGCTCGAGAAGCCATCCACCAGCTGGCGATCGCTCCAGGCGCTGAAGCGGGCCAGGCCCACCACCAGGGCCACCACGGTGCGGTGATAGAAGGCCTCGGTGTGCATGTCTTCCGCCAGCCAGTGCTGCACACCACCGAGGCCGGAGGGAAGCTCCGCCAGCGGGTGGGGACGCAGATAGAACCAGGCGGAGGTGCCGGCGCCCACCAGGGTGGAGAGCAGCAGCGGCCAGCCCATCGGCCCCCAGCCCGGCACGGGCGAGAGCTTGTAGACGCCCAGGTGCACCAGCAGCTGGGGCATGTGCAGCACCAGGCCCAGCAGCAGCATCGTGGGCAGCACCATCAGCCACAGCACTTCCGGTGAACGGGCGGTGAAGAGGCTGGGGCGGCCGCCCCAGATCAGACCGAACACCCGCATCAGCGCCGCACTCACCAGGGCATTGGTGATCAGCACCAGGCCGCCCAGCACCAGCGGCAGCTGGCTGTTGGCGGCCAGCTCCAGCAGTTCGCGCAGGGCGGCGAAACCACCGAAGGGCGGCAGACCCATCAGCCCGGCGGCGCCGGCGAGGAAGGCGATACCCATCAGCGGGCGGCGGCTCCAGAGCCCACCCAGCTGGGTGAGGTCCTGGGTGACATTGCTGATCACGATCGTGCCCACCGACATCAACATCAGAGCCATCGGCAGGGGATACACCAGCAGCAGGTGATCGGCGACGCCGATGCCGCCGAGGCCCACCGCCACGAACAGCAGACCCAGCCAGCTGCTCACCAGGAAGCTCAGGGCGCGCTTCACATCGATCTGGCCCAGGGCAATCAGTGAGGCCACCAGCGCCGTGGTGCCGCCCACCACCACCAGCACGCCCTGCACCAGGGGGCTCAGGGCGATCAGCGGCTCCAGGCGCAGCAGCACCCAGGCGCCACCGATCACCACCACGGAGTTGCGCAGCACCGTGGAGGGCAGCGGGCTCTCCATGGCTTCATCCAGCCAGAGGTGCAGCGGAATCTGGGCGCACTTGCCCATCGGGCCGGCGATCAGGGCCAGCAGGATCAGCTGGAAGCCGGGGGGCAGGGGCTGACCGTTATTGGTGAGATCAGCGGCCCAGCCCTGCAGGCCGTGGAAGTTCCAGGTGCCGGTGAGCGGCAGCAGGGCGATCACGCCCGCCAGCAGGATCAGGTCGCCGATGCGCTTGGTGAGGAAGGCATCGCGGGCCCCCTTCACCACCAGCGACTGGTTGTACCAGGTGCCGACAATCACATAGGTGCCCACGGTGAGCAGCTCCAGCAGCACGTAGCTGAAGAACACCGAATCGGTGAGCACCAGGCCGCACAGGCCCGCCTCAAAGAAGCTCAGGGCACCGAAGAAGCGGGGCCAGCCCCAATCCATCTCCAGGTAGCCGATCGAGAAGATCTGCACGAGCACATGCAGGCCGGTGATCACCGTCATGGCGATCAGACCGGGTTCAGTCACCAGGCCGTCAAAACCGATGCTCAGGCCGGCGGTCTGCAGCCAGGTCCAGTGGAAGCTCGGGGGGGCATAGATCGCCGCCTGGCCGGCCGCTGAATTGCCGCTCAGGCTGAGCAGAGCGATCAAGCTATGGCCAAAGGCGATCGACACCATCAGCAGGTTCACGTAACCCGAGGGGCGCGGCCCCGTGCGGGAAATCAACCCGGGTGACCACAGCAGGCTGAACAGCGCCCCCACCAATGGGTAGAGGGGCACCAGCCAGACCGTTCCAAGCCAGGACACTGGAGGGACGTACAAGGTCCCGGCAAGTTAGTGAGTGGCAGGGTGCCGATGGGTGTGGTGTCCCAAAGGCGTTATTAATCGGA
>JBDKGF010000103.1:0-7088 GCA_039798305.1 Cyanobacteriota bacterium | reverse complement strand
CCACTGGGATCGGGCCGTGGCCCTCTGGGCCGGGGCAAACCTGCTGCTGGTGCTGTTTGACATCACCTACATCCCCCTGCGCACCTTCTGGCTGCAGCGCAATCTCACGCCGCTGCCCCAGGTGCCCCTGGTGGTGCCCCTCAGCCTGTTGCCTGATCTCACCCCTCTCTACGACCCCGTGAAGGGGATTGAGCCGCACCGCGAGACCCAGGCCTATCTGCAGGCCTTCCAGCGGCTGGATCAGATGCTTCTGGCGGGCGCCACACCGGCGCAGAGCGCCGCTCAGCGGCGGCGTCTGGTGGCACTCACCGAGGTGATGATCAACGAGAACCCGTTTGCAGCCTCCGGCAACAGCGGCACCCTCGAAAAGATCAAGAACCGTCTGCGGCAGCGGGCCGGCAACGAGTCGGCCAAGCAGGCAGCCGCCCTGCTGCTCGGGGATGACCGGGCGACGCAGACCAGTTGGCAGCAGGAGCGGCGCTTCTGGCAGCAGCAGGTGCTGCCGCTGGTGGCCACCAGCTACTGGCGCTCCATCGATGAGAACGGCCGGCCCACCGATCATTTCTGGCGGATCGACCTGCTGCTCTTCCAGAGCGTCTTCGCTCTCGACATCCTGCTGCGCATGCTGCGTCTGCGCCGGCGCTTCCCGGGGCTGAGCTGGCGCGATGCGTTGCTGCGCCGCTGGATCGATCTGCCCCTGCTGCTGCCCTTCTGGCGCTGGATGCGGCTGGTGCCGGTGGTGGAGCGCCTGAGCCAGGCCCGGCTGATCAATGTGGAGCCTCTGCGGGCCGCCGTGAGCCGGGCCGTGGTGTCGTTGCTGGCGCTGGAGCTGTTCGAGGTTCTTGCGCTGCAGCTGGTGGATGGCACCCAGTCGTTGATTCGCTCCTCCCAGTGGCCGCGCTGGATCCGCAGCCTGCGCAGCCACCAGAGCGTCAGCGGCGCTGATGAGCAGCAGCTGGTGGATCTGCTGCGCCTCTGGGGGCCGATGCTGCTCGGTCAGGTCACCCCCCGGCTGGCGCCGGAGCTGCAGTCGCTCCTGGGCCACGCCCTGCAGCAGCAGCTGCGGGAGGTGCCTGGTGGGCTGATGGTGCCGGCTGGCGTGAGCCGCCAGCTGGCCGGGGGTGTGGTCGACAGCCTGCTCGATTTCTCCCGCGGCACCGCCCAGCGCCTGGCCCGCAGCGACGATCGTCAGAGCGCCCTGCTGCAGCAGGCGATCGACCGCTTCTGGGAGGAGCTGGCTGCAGCCCTGGAGCAGGCCGGTACCCTCGAGCGCAGCCAGGAGCTCCTCTGCGCCTTGCTGCAGCAGCTCAAGCTCAATTATCTGGCGCAGATGAACCGGGCTGGCATCGATGCGTTGATGGATGAGCTCGATGAGCTCACAGCTCCCATCAGTGCTGCAGAGCCGCCTGCCACTCCTCCAGCTTGAAACCCACCAGCGCCGCGCCCTCCGGGGTGATGGCGAACGGCCGCTTGATTAATTTCCCATCGGCTGCCAGGGCCGCCAGGGCGCTCTGGTCATCCATGGCGGCCACGGTGGCGCTGCCCAGGGCTCGATAGCTCTGGCCGCTGGTGTTGAACAGGCGCTTGCGACCCAGACTCTCGAACGCCGCTCTCAGTTCGGCCGCACTGGGCGGCTGTTCGGTGATGTCCACCAGTTCGAGATTGCCGGCTTCCATAGAAAAGCCCTGCTGGGCGAGCCATTGCAGGGCTTTGCGGCAGGTGCCGCACTTGGCATAGCTGTAGATCCGGAGCCGCTGGCTCACTTGCCGATCAGGCTCTTGAGGGCGCCCACCAGGCTGTTGGATCCGGAACCGGTACCTCCCTGGGGACGCGTGCGCACGGTGACATCGCCGTTGACACTGGTGCGGCAGCTGAGGCGGTAGTTGGCCGGGCGATCAGCGAGATACACCTGCTCCACATCGCTGCGGGGAGAGAGGTTCTGCATCCCTTCCACCACTTCCACAACGCAGGTGCCGCACTGACCTACGCCACCGCAGTTGTTCAGATTATTCAGACCCTTGTAGGGGTTGATGCCGGCATCGATGGCTGCCTTGCGCAGGTTTGCCCCCTCGATGCATCCGACCTGCTGGCCTTCCTGTTCGAAACGGATGGTGGGCACGGTCGGACGGGGATCTTCGGCGCCGACAAACTTACCTGGCCGCAGCCGATTCCTGTGGCCGATGTTGAGGGCTGACACCAAATGCCTTGATGGCCGGGCTCCTTAGCATTGGGTTTCTGGCTACGACGCGGTGCAGTCCTCCGGTTACGAACGGCTCCAGAGCCAGATGATTCCCGGTTACGGCAGCCTGGCGCGGCTGTCGGTCGCTCTTCTGGCCGCGTCGCCAGTGGCCTCCGGCCTGGGGGGTGAGGTGCTGGTGGCTGGCTGCGGCACCGGCTCCGAGCTGTTGGAGGCGGTGGCCCAGCGGCCCGACTGGACGCTCACCGCCCTCGACCCCAGCGCTGAGATGCTGCAGGAGGCCCGCCAACGCCTGGGCGAGCCGGCGTCGATCCAGTGGCAGCAGTCCACGGTGGAGGCTCTGGTGGACACGCCTGGCATGGCGGGCCGCTTCGCCGGCGCCCTGTCGGTGCTGGTGTTGCAGTCGCTGCCGGATGACGGCAGCAAGCTGGCCTTTCTCACCGCCCTGGCCCGCTGCCTGCAGCCTGGCGCCCAGCTGGTGCTGGTGGATCTGATGCAAACCAGCCTGCCCTCGCTGGAAGCGCAACTGGATCAGGCCTGGCGTGGTTTCCAGCGGGCCAGCGGGCTGGAGGATGCTCTGCAGGACGGACTCCATCCCATTGGCCTGGCGCGGCTCACCAGCCTGGTGAACGCGGCCGGCTTTGGTGATCCGGCCCGCATCTTTCAGGCCCTGGGCTTTGAAGGATTCCTGCTCCAGCGCCTCAGCTGACACTCCTTGCGGCGGCGATGCAGCGCTCGAGCAGAGCGGGCACTGCATCGGCATCCAGCCAGCCGTTGATTTGGATCACCCGGCCTTCGAGGTTTTTGTAGGTGCGGAAGAACTCAGCCACCTCTTCCAGCTGGTTGGCCGCGATCTGGCGGATGCTGCGGATCTCGCGCTGGCGCGGATCGGCCGCCGGAACACAGAGCAGTTTGCCGTCGTGGGCCCCGCAATCCACCATGTCGAGGATGCCGATCGGCCTGGCCGCGATCAGACACCCGGCAAAGGTGGGTTCATCCATGATCACCATGGCGTCGAGGGGAGCACCGTCCTCGGCCAGGGTGTTGGGAATGAAGCCGTAGTCGAACGGGTAGCGCACGGACGAGTGCAGCACCCGATCCAGCACCATCAGTCCGGCCTCGGCGTTGAACTCGTATTTATTGCGGCTGCCCGCCGGGATTTCCACCATCAGATTCACCAGCCCTGGCGCCGGTGAGGCCTGCAGGCTGCGCAAGTCCATGGGCCGTGGCTGGGGAGATGACTGAGGGAGCCGGGCGGCGATCGCTGATCACGCTCGCCAGGGGCACCACAACGGTGAAGAGCGCCAGAACAACGCCAAACAGCGGAGCTGCCGTATGGAACAGGCTGCCTGAACCGTAGGACGGACTGAATGGTTCCTCGCCGGAGTCAGAGGGCTGGCCTGATGCTTGATCTGTGGCTCGAGGAGGGGGTTCTGGATCCATGCAGGGTGTTGATGGTGGCTCAACGGCTGAGGAGCCGGATGAACCAACCGGTCAACGGAAGAGTTGCTATTGGTCTTCAGCTTGGCACCTCCAGGCGGCCTGGCAAGTGGGGAAAGCCGCTCATGCCGCTGGTCGGGCCTGATCGTGCTGATCCCTGCGGCTTTCCAGGGAGGTGGGGCGCCCCTCGGCCTCACTCAGCAGGCTGCGGATCGCGCGCAGCTCCTCCAGGATCGAGCCCAGAAGCTGTTGTGTAGCGGTCGACGGCGAATTCAGGACCTCAACGGTGACCTCCTTGATCCGCAGCACATCACGGGCGAACCGCGCCACCTCATTGGGGTGAAACAGCAGCGGGTCCTTCTGGTCGCTGCGGTATTCGGGATTGAGTTTGCGGGGATTGAAGGGGGGGTTGAGATTGCGCGGATCGGTGTTGGTGTAGCGGTACACCGAGGCCCGGGATCGATTCAGACAGCGCTGAACCTCGTCGATGCCGATCAGGTTGTCGCCGCTGCTCTCTCCGCCGGATGCTTCGGATTGGGCAGCGATCACGGCCGCTGCCGCGCCGTTGGAGAACGACGTGCCCGTGAACTGTGCGCCTCCGCCCATTGCCGTTGAGACCGAATGGGCTTGCATGAGACGTGAATGCGACAGGTTGGATTTGCTGCGGAAGTTAGCAGAGTTTTCCCTGGTGGACTGGAAATTTTTCTGCTTGACCCCTGGTGATGTGGCGCTTCTGCAGCCGGTTGGTGACGGAGCTCGGTGGTAGCTTCCGGCTCCCTTCTGTGCTGAGCATCCCATGCGCGTCTCCCGCCTGATGCTGGTGACGCTTCGGGATGATCCCGCCGAAGCGGAGATCCCCTCCCACAAGCTGCTGCTGCGGGCTGGATACATCCGTCGCATCGGCAGTGGCATCTATGCCTACCTGCCCCTTCTCTGGCGGGTGCTCCAGAAGATTTCCGCGATCGTGCGCGAAGAGCTGAACGCCACCGGAGCGCTTGAAACCCTGTTGCCTCAGCTCCAACCCGCCGAGCTCTGGCAGCGCAGTGGCCGTTGGGCGGGTTACACCGCCGGCGAAGGGATCATGTTCCACCTGGAGGATCGCCAGGGGCGCGAGCTGGGTCTCGGCCCCACCCATGAAGAGGTGATCACGGCCCTGGCGGGGGATCTGCTGCGCTCCTACCGGCAGCTGCCGGTGAACCTCTATCAGATCCAGACCAAATTCCGCGACGAGATCCGGCCGCGTTTCGGTCTGATGCGGGGGCGTGAATTCATCATGAAGGATGCCTATTCCTTCCATGCCGATGAGGCCTGCCTGAAGCAGACCTACGCGGCGATGGACCAGGCCTACCGACGCATCTTCAGTCGCTGCGGCCTGCGGGCGGTCGCTGTGGAGGCCGACAGCGGCGCCATCGGCGGCTCCGCCAGCCAGGAATTCATGGTCACCGCCGAAGCCGGTGAGGACCTGATCCTGGCCAGTGGTGATGGCCGCTATGCCGCCAATCAGGAGCGGGCCGTATCACTGCCCGCTGAAGCGGTTCCCCTGCCTGGTGGTGCCCGCGCCGGCGGCCTTGGCGAGGCTCTCTCCACCCCCGGTCAGGGCGCGATCGAGGCGCTCTGCACTGCCCATGGCTTTGATCCCAGCCAGATCGTGAAGGTGCTGCTGCTGCTGGCTCGCTTTGAAGACGGTTGCCTGCAGCCGCTGCTGGTGAGCCTGCGGGGCGATCAGCAGCTCAATGAGGTGAAGCTCGCCAATGCGGTGAGCGCCCGCTGCAGCGGTGAGCACGGCACCCTGCTCGATCTCAGTCCGCTCACGGCTGAAGCGGCTGGAAGAGAGGGGGTGGCAGCGATCCCCTTCGGCTTCATGGGTCCCCACCTCGATGACGCTCTGCTGGCGGGTGCCCGCAGCTGGCAGCCCCGTTTTCTGCGTCTGGCCGATGCCACAGCCACCGCGCTCGAAAGCTTTGTGTGTGGGGCCAACAGCATCGATGCCCATCGAGTTGGTGCGAGCTGGACTGCCCTCTGCCCGGCGCCCGAGAGCCTGGATCTGCGCGCTGCCCAGCCTGGTGACCGTTGCCTGCATGATCCCGCTCAGCAACTGCAGGCCAGCCGCGGTATTGAAGTGGGCCACATCTTCCAGCTCGGCCGCAAGTATTCCGCGGCCCTTGAGGCCACCTTCACCAACGAGGCCGGCCAGGAGGAGCCCCTCTGGATGGGTTGCTACGGCATTGGTGTGTCGCGCCTCGCCCAGGCGGCTGTGGAGCAGCACCATGACGCCAACGGCATCTGCTGGCCCACCGCCATCGCCCCCTATGAGGTGATCGTGGTGATCGCGAACCTGGCCGATGCGCCCCAGCGTGAGCTCGGCGAACAGCTTTACAGCGCGTTCCAGGCTGCCGGCATCGATGTGCTGCTCGACGACCGCAGCGAGCGTGCCGGCGTGAAGTTCAAGGATGCCGATCTGCTCGGCATCCCCTGGCGGGTGGTCGTGGGCCGCGGTGCTGCCGACGGTCAGGTGGAATTGGTGCAGCGCGCCGGTGGCGCGCGCACCGATCTCCCGGCGTCGGCCGTTCTGTCCCAGCTGCAGGCACACCTGGAGCGTGAACGAGCCGGGCTGGCCTCAGCCTGACGCCATAGGATCCGGCCAACCCTTGCAGGAACTCCATGGCGGCTGGTTGGCGTCAACTCAAAGCAGCCGTGCTGGCGGTATGCCTGTGCCTCTGCCTGATGCTCACCGCCTGCTCCGGCGGAGGTCCACTCAGCGGCAACTACGTGGAGGACACGGTGGCCGTGGCCGATACCCTGCTGGCCACCATCGCCCTGAGCGCGGATGATCCCGGCCGCAGCGAGGCTGAAACCTCCGCCCGGGCGTTGATCAACGACTACATGGCGCGGTATCGGCCCCAGCCCAAGGTGAACGGCCTGGCCTCGTTCACCACCATGCAGACCGCCCTCAACTCCCTGGCGGGGCACTACACCAACTACCCCAACCGCCCCGTGCCCGACGCTCTGCGTGATCGCGTCTCGAAGGAGCTCAAGAAAGCGGAAACGGGTGTGGTTCGTGGCGCCTGAGCCACGCCATCCCCGCAGCGTCCGTCAAGCGGCCCGAGGGCCGCTTTTTTTGTGTCAACCGGTCGCATCGGAGGCCGACACTTTGACGGAGGGCAGCTCGATCTGAGATCCTCTTTCTTTGTGCTTAGAAGCGGCTCCGGGCCGCTGTGTCCTTGGCCAACGTCGTCGTCATCGGTGCGCAGTGGGGTGACGAGGGGAAGGGCAAGATCACCGATCTCCTCAGCCGCTCCGCCGATGTGGTGGTGCGTTATCAGGGCGGCGTGAATGCCGGCCACACCATCGTTGTGGACGACAAGGTGCTCAAGCTGCACCTGATCCCCTCCGGCATCCTTTATCCCGACACGGTCTGCCTGATCGGCTCCGGCACCGTGGTGGATCCCAA
>JBDKGF010000102.1:0-9852 GCA_039798305.1 Cyanobacteriota bacterium | reverse complement strand
TGCGAGAGCTGTGGAACCGTCAACCCTGAAGCTGCTGCTGGGGGGCGATCTGATGCTTGGCCGGGGCATCGATCAGCAGATGCCCCAGCACTGCGATCCAGCTCTGCACGAGGCGGTGGTGCGCGATGCCCGCCACTACGCGCAGCTCGCCGAGCGGATCCATGGCCCCATGCCAGCGCCGTTCCAACCCACCATGCCGTGGGGCCAGAGCCTGGCCTGGATGGAGCAGTTCAATCCCGAGCTGCGGCTGGTGAACCTGGAAACAGCGATCACCACCAGTCAGCGGCCCTGGCCGGGCAAGGGCGTGCACTTCCGCATGCACCCCGCCAACATCACCACCCTGCAGGCGGCCCGCCTCGATGGCTGCAGCCTGGCCAACAACCACAGCCTCGACTGGGGCTTCAACGGCCTGGCCGACACGCTGCGCTACCTGGGCCAGGCCGGCATCCAGGTCGCCGGGGCGGGCCACAGCCCCCATCAGGCCCAGCGGCCGGCGCGCTGGGCACTGGGTGATGGCCGCGAGCTGCTGCTGTTCGCCTGGGCTTTCACCAGCAGCGGTGTGCCACCGGCCTGGGCCGCCGTGCCCTGCCGCCCCGGCGTGGCTCTGCTGGACGGCATCAACAACGGCAGCGTGAAATGGCTCTGCCGTTGCATCAATCGCCAGCGACGGCCGGGGGATCGGGTGGTGGTCTCCTTGCACTGGGGCGCCAACTGGGTGCCGGTGGTCCCGGAGCAGCACCGCTGGCTGGCGCGCCAGCTGATCGAGCTGGCCGGGGTGGATGTGGTGTTCGGCCATTCCTCGCACCACCCGCTGCCCCTGGAGATCCATCGAGGCCGGCTGATCCTCTACGGCTGCGGCGATCTGATCAACGACTACGAGGGCCTGCCGGCCCATGAACCCTGGCGCTCCGATCTGGTGTGCCTCTACGGGGTGGAACTGGAGCGCAGCAGTGGTGCTCTCACGGCACTCGAGCTGCAGCCCTTCCAGCTGCGGGGCTTCCAGCTGCAGGAGGCAACAGCGGCCGATCGCCAACTGCTCGAACACCAACTCGGCCTGGAAGCCTCACCATCCGGTTGGCGTTGCCGGCCCCAAGGCAACGGCTGGCGTCTTGAACGCTCATGCAGCAGCGCTGCAGCATCGGCGGCCCAACAGCACACCGGCAGCTTGGGCCATCCATAGGTTGCGCCGGTTCCACGCCATCGCCGCCATGATCCAGCTGATCGACAACCTCCCCGCCGGCACCCTGGGATTCAGCTGCAGCGGCCAGATCAGCGGCGAGGACATGCAACGGCTGGTGATTCCTCAGGTGGAAGCGGCGCTGCTGGAGCATGAACGGATCAAAGCGCTGGTGGTGCTCCAGCCCGACTTTGAAGGCCTCAGCCTGGAGGCCGCCTGGGACGACACCAACCTCGGTCTGCGCCATTGGGATGGCTTCGAGCGGCTGGCGGTGGTCACCGACCTGGGCTGGGCACGGCAGGCCAGTCGGGCCCTGGCGCTGCTGCTGCCCTACCCGGTGCAGCAGTTCAACCTCACCGAGATCGAGAGTGCGCGCCGGTGGCTGAGCGAAGCGCTGGGCACCGTGCACCTGGAACGGCAGGGAGAGGTGATCACCATCGGCCTGATCGGCCTGCTGGATGCAGAGGTGTACGCCCGGATCGACGACGATCTGGCCAACCTGTTCAGCGAGGTGGATCATCCCCGGGTGCTGCTCGATCTGCGGCAGTTCGATGGTTGGTTGGCCCTGGGGGCCCTGCGCCAGCATCTGGCCCTGATCCGCGATTACCGCCACCGCGCCCAGAAGCTCGCCGTGGTGAGCAATGGCCCGTTGATGCAACTGGCGCCGCGGCTGATCAAAACCTTCAGCCATGCCGACACCCAGACCTTCAGCAGCAGTGATCTGCTGGCCGCCCAGGACTGGATCTGCAGCGAGTGAGCGGCAGAACACGCTGCCAGCAGCGCTGATCCTTTGGCTGAGGAGGTCTGCGCTCTGTGCCATGAACACCCAGCACTGCCAAACCTGCTCCTACTGGGATCAAGCCCATGGGTTGGAGATGACGTCCCTGGGGGCGATCGCCCCCTGCACCCGCCATGCACCCAACCTGTTCACGCTGGAAAGCGTGGAGATCAGCGAAGCGGCGCGACAGTTCAGCGGCTATTCCGTGGGCGATGGCCTCAGCGACATGCAGGTACCGATGGCGCTGTGGCCTTACACCAGTCGCAATCAGATCTGCGGCGACTACAAACCCTGCGATCTGGAAGAAAATGCGCGGCGCAGTCGGCTGCGGGCCACGCCGCTGATCTGAACCGAATGTCGGGCAGTGCGAGATCGCTGAAAACAGCCTCCATAGCCTCAAGAGGCCATTGATCTCCAAAGAGGCAATCCAATGAGTCTGATCAAGTGGGAACCCCTCACTGACATCGAAGCGATGGTGGATCGAGCCTTCAACTGGCCGGCCCTGCGCTTCGGCAGTGGCATGCCACTGAGCGAATGGGGCCCGCGGGTGGATATCTGCGAAAGCGACGGCACCTATCTGTTCAAGGCCGATCTTCCCGGCATGAACAAGGAGGATGTGTCGGTATCAATCGCTGAAGACATGCTCACGATCCAAGGTGAGCGCAAGCGCGAAAGCGAGGAAAACCGGCCCCATTTTCATCGGGTGGAGCGCTCCTACGGAAGCTTCAGCCGCAGCTTCTCCCTGCCGGAGGATGCGGATCTCAAAACCGTTCATGCCCACTGTGAAAACGGTGAGCTCACGGTGAGCATCGCCAAGAAGGCCGGTGCCGAAGCGGCCAAGCCGCTCACCATTCCGGTGGATTGAGAACAATCCAGCTCGGCCGCCTGCATCCCGCAGGCGGCGCCACTGCACAACAGCTCAGTCCACCAGCAGCGATGCCACCTGATTGCGGCCGTTGCCCTTGGCCAGGTAAAGAGCCTGATCAGCTCTGTAGAACAGATCGGCAAAACTCTGATCACTGTCTGCCAGTGCCGTGATGCCACCGCTGATATTGGGGTGGTAGTCGGAATGATCGAAAATGCCGCGCATCCCGCCAATCGCCTGGCGAATCCCTTCGGCCAACTGGTTCGCCCGCGTGATGGAGGCATTCACCAGCAGCACGGAGAATTCCTCATCCCCGATGCGCCCGAACAGGTCTTCATGGCCCAACTGCTGCTGCGCCACAGCGCAGACATCCAGCAGCACCTGATCACCAGCCTGATGCCCCCAACGGATGTTGATCTGGCGGAAGTCATCGATATCGAAATTGAACAGGGCCAGGGGCCTGCACTCGTCGCGGGCCTGTTCAAACTCCTGTTGGCCGAAGCGGAAAAACACACTGCGGTTGTACAGACCGGTCACGGGGCACTGCATGCTGCGCTGGCGCAGCTCCAGCTCCCGCATCACCAGCTCAGCCATCAACTGCAACATCACCCGCTGGTGAGGATCGAGCACCCGCGGCTTGCGGTCGATCGCGCAGAGCGTGCCGAGGTTGTAGCCGTCGCCGGTGCGCAGCGGCACTCCGGCATAAAAACGGATCTTCGGCTCATCCAGCACCAGTGGATTGGTGTTGAAGCGAGCATCATCGAGGGCATCAGGCACCTCCATCAACACTGGCTCAGCGATGGCATGGGCACAGAACGCCATCGTGCGCGGCGTCTGATGGGCCTCCAGACCATGGCGCGCCAGGAACCACTGGCGGTCGCGATCCACCAGCGATACCAGCGCAATCGGCACGCCCAGCACCGTGGAGGCCAGCTCCACGATGCGATCGAAATGGGGGTCCTCCGGGGTATCGAGCACCGCGAAACGCCGCAGCGCCCGCAGCCGCTGTTCCTCATCGGCAGGAATCGGATAGTCGGGATAGGGGGTCATCGCAGCACAACAAAGAACAGAACCAGCGCAGCCAGCCAGGCATGACCTTGCGGCGGCTTGGGGCACTCACCAGCCGGAACGCTCACCCCGTGGCGCCATCACCGCGATCGGCGGATGGCTGAAGCGACGTCAAGGGCTCCAGCGGCGTCAGACGAATCTCGCCGTCGTGCAGATGAATGCGGAACTGATCACCGGGTTTGAGCTGCAGCTTCTCGGTGTAGGCACGACCCACCATCAGATTGCCATTGAAGTGCACGTGGGTGTTGAAGCTGAGCTGCCGGCCCTGGACACTGCGGCTGGCACGCCAACGGCCTCCCTGGCCGGGAAGATGCACGCCTTTCGCCTCCAGAACCGCCTCATAGAAATCGGTGAAGTGGAGATGCTCGCGGCCATCTTCAGATCGGGTGGCATAACCGCAAGCCCGCACCAGTTCAGAGCGGCTGCGCCCGCGCAGCTGATCCAACCGGGAGAGCAATCGATCACCTTGAAGCATGGCAGCGGCAGGCAGCGGCCATGATCTAAGAACAGCAGCCTGGCTTGTATTCCGACCAACGTTGTTCTGCGGCCGGAATGCTGCAACTCTGCACCAATCGCATGCGCTGCAGATAGTGCAGCGGCCGTTGTTTACTGACAAGCCAGCCCTGCAGCCGCTTCACGGCCACCACCGTGTCCACCACCAGCCAGGCGCGCTGTTGATCCAGGCTGAAGCGGCCATCGGCGCAAAGCCAGCGCGGCCGCGCCCGCACCATGGATGCGGGAGGCAACAACAGCACCCGCCAACCAGCCATCGCTCTTTCGCAGGGAAGGGGATGCTGAGCAGCGCGGCAGGAGCCGGTGCTTCCAGAAACACATCCGGCGCAAAGCTGCCGCGCCGATCGGAAGCGATGTCTGGCCTTTTTCTGATGGGAGCCGCCCATCACTCAGCCTCCATGGCCCGCACCGCCAGCCGCAGCAGCCTCACCATTCCCGTCGATGGCGACACCCTTGCAGCCGATCTCACCCTGCCGGCCCAGCCGGCAGGTTTGGTGGTGTTCTGCCATGGATCCGGGAGCAATCGCTTCAGCCCCCGCAATCGCACCGTGGCGGAACGACTGGAGAAAGGGGGCCTTGCCACCCTTCTGTGCGACCTCGAGCACAACGGCGCAACAACCAATGGCCGCACCCTCGCCTCGCTGCCCCCCTTGCAGCAACGCCTGCTGCGGGTCCTCGACTGGACAGCTCAGCAGGCCGACCTGAACAACCTGCCCCTGGGCTTGTTTGGCGGCAGCACCGGTGCGGCCCTGGCCCTGGTGGCGGCCGCCGAGCGGCCGGCTCAGGTGCGCGCGGTGGTGTCGCGGGGTGGTCGCCCGGATCTGGTGTTTCAGCGGCTGGGCGAGGTGCGCTGCCCTGTGCTGTTGCTGGTGGGAGAGCACGACGTTGACGTGCTGGAGCTGAATGCCTGGGCCGCCGCTCAGCTGCAGGTGCGCAACCAACTGGTGGTGATTCCCCAGGCCAGCCACCTGTTCAGCGAGCCGGGCTGCCTGGCTGCAGTAGCCGAGCAGACCTACACCTGGCTGATGGAACAGTTCAGGCAGAGCCGATTCGCCACTGCGGATGATCGGTAGACAAACCCTGCAATCTGCTGCACAACTACGGTGCGTTACCCGCAGAAAACAGCACTTCGCCACCTTTTAACGCTCGTATTCTCAAGCTGCTGAGAGATGCAGCAAAGCTGAAGTCTCTTGGCATCTCTTCCACATTCACCTGCGGAGCCTTCCAATGAACGAGCGCATTCGTGTGCTTCAGCGTCAGCCGAAACGCATCTCGATCACCCTCAGCTATCACGTGCATGAGGCGCTGCTCACCCGATCGGAGGAGGAGGGAAGATCGGTGTCAAATCTGTGTGCATTCCTGCTGGAAGATGCCCTGAGGGATCCTCAGCGCAGCCTCGTTCCCCAGGCTGCAGGGAACGGCCATGCCAATGGCAACGGCCATAGCCTGCAACCACCGGCCCACGCCGCCGCGCGCCTGAAAACACGCGTGTTCTGATGGTGCCTTGGCAGCGCTGAGGCGGCCGGGCGACCGTCAGGTGGTCGCCCGGCCCCATCCATGCCTCTCACTGGGGGAACAGGGCCGGAGTGAGATGGCGGCGCAGCTTGGTGAGCGCATGGCGCTCCAGGCGCTGCACCTGATCCTTGCTGCGGCCGATCAACCGGGCCACCTCCGCAAAGGAGCGCTGCTTCTCCTCGCCATAGCGCAACTGAATCACCGTGAGCTCCGGCGTTGAGAGATGCTGGAGCTGGCTGTGCATCCAGCGATAGTCATCCGTGATCATCGGCTGATGGTCATCGGTCACGGTGTCCAGCAGAGTCATGTCACCATCGCTGCCGCTCAACTGCTGATCCAGCGAAACGGTGTTGCTGCGGTGCTGGATCGCCATCGCATACAGCAAGCGCTGCGGAGACTCCTGCAACACCTCCGCCAGCTGCTCCACGCTGAGCGGCTGACTGCGCAGGCTCTGCAGTGAATCAGCGCGGTTGGCCAGGCTCACCAGATTGACCGGAATGCGGATGCTGCCGCTGTGCTCCTGCAGATAGCGATTGATCGCCTGGCGAATCCACCAATAGCCGTAGGTGGAAAACTTGTACCCCCGGGTGGGGTCGTATTTCTCGGCGGCCCTCAGCAGTCCCAGATTGCCCGCCTGCACCAGATCCATCGGGTCGTGGGCCAGGTGCTTGAGCCGCCGGATGTAGCGCAGGGCCACAGTGACCACCAGGCGCAGATTGGCCGTCACGATCCGCTGGAGGGCGCGGCGTCCACGCCGTTGCAGCGCTGGCGAAGGATCGCTGCTTTCCATCCAATCCTTCACAATCGTTCCCAGATGCACTTCTTCCTGAGCCGTGAGCAGAGGAATCCGACCAATGCTGCGCAGATAGTCACCAAAAGCATCACTCATCGACGCGGAACTTGATGGCGATCAATCCTCGAATGAATCCACGATTACAAGCTCATGCTGAGCAGGCTTGCCCATGGATCGAAGCGTCCTGCAGCACCAATGTGCTCTCCTCCTGACGAGCCGGCCGCCAGGATTGATAGGCACCCGAACGCTCAGGGCGGCTCAACACCAGCTGCCAGAGCAGACCCTGTCGCGAGCGGAAGAAGCCCGCACAGCTGAGCAGGTAATAGCGCCAGAACCGGAAAAATTCCGGCGTGCTGTCGCACTCCAGCCGCGGCCAGGCCCGCTCGAAGTTCTTCCACCAGGCCACCAGGGTTCGGTCGTAGTCGCAGCCGAAGTTCTCCCAGTCTTCAATCAGGAAATGGCCTTCCAGGCCATCGGTGAGCTGGCGAGCCGACGGCAGGCGGCCGCCGGGAAAGATATAGCGATCGATCCAGGGGTCGGTGCGGCTTGTGCTGCGGGCGGTGCCAATCGTGTGCAACAGGGCCAGGCCATCGGGATGCAACAGCCGTTGCAAGGTGCGAAAGAACGTGTCGTCATTGCGGCGGCCCACATGTTCAAACATGCCCACCGAGGCAATGCGATCAAATAGCCCCGGATCCCGCGCCGGCAGCTGGCGGTAATCACACAGCTCCACCCGGATCGGCAGATCGGCCAGGTGCTCCCCGATCCAGCTGGCCTGCTGGGCCGACACTGTGATGCCCACCACCTCCACGCCGTAATGGCGGCAGGCATAGGCCGCGAGGGAGCCCCAACCGCAGCCCACATCCAGCAGGCGCATCCCTGGTCGCAGGTCCAGCTTTTCGCAGATCAGCCGCAGCTTGTGATCCTGAGCATCAGCCAGATTGTCGGCATGGCGCCAGTAGCCGCAGCTGTACACCATCTGCGGATCCAGCATGGCGGCATAGACCCGGGGATCGATGTCGTAATGGCGCCGGCCCACCACAAAGGAGCGCCGCAACGCCTGCGGGTTGCTGAGCTGATCCCGCAGAATCCGCGCCAACTCCACAACACGTGAGCGCACCGTTAACGGACGGTTCCCATCACTGCGCAGCAAGCGGCAGATCAGCTCGTCGAGTTGCTCACAATCCCAGTCGCCCCGCACATAGCCATTGCCGAGCGCCAGCGAGCCTTGCTGCAGCAGTGCTCGATAAAGCTGCGGATTGTGCACCTGCAGATCCCAGGGCCGATCACCGTTGAAGCGCACATCAGCGGCCTCCACGACGGCCGCAAGACTGGCGGGAACGGGCATGACATCAGCAGAACGCGCCCTACCCAATCCGCAGCGGCACGAGGCATCGCCCGCGGAGTTAGATCTGCGTCGCCATCAACGCTGCCCTACCGCAACACCGATGCTGGGGCTGTCCGTCAACCGAGGTTGAGCCGGCATGCAGCTCAGCGCCGCCGCTCCGATCAGCAGCCTCAGCTGCGAGCAGGCCCTGGCCGCACTGCAGAGCAGCCCGCAGGGATTAAGCAGCCACGAAGCGCTCAATCGCCTGCAACGCGTCGGGCCCAATCGCCTGCCGCCCCAGCGGCGGCGAGCGCTGATCCTGCGCCTGACCGATCAGTTCACCCACTTCATGGCCCTGTTGCTCTGGGCTGCAGGCGGGATGGCCTTCCTGGCCCGCACACCCGAGCTGGGCTGGGCGATCTGGAGCGTGGTGCTGATCAATGCCCTGTTCAGCTTCTGGCAGGACTTTCAGGCCGAACGCACCCTGGCTGCCCTCACCCAGGTGCTGCCGCGGCAGGTACGGGTGTGGCGCGATGGCCGGTTGCAGGTGCTGAGCGCCGACGACCTGGTTCCCGGCGATCTGATCGAACTGGAAGCCGGTGATCAGGTGCCGGCCGACTGCCGGGTGATCGAAGCGGCAGCGCTCTATCTCAATGCGGCCGTGCTCACCGGCGAATCCCTGCCGGTGGTCCGCACAGCCCAGGCACAACAGCAGCAGCTACGCACCTCGGAAGCGGCCAACCTGATGCCGGCGGGCACGACCGTTGCCGCGGGCCGCGCCCAGGCTGTTGTCTACGCCACCGGCGGCGACACCGAATTCGGTCAGGTGGCCCATCTCAGTGCCGGCACCGAACGGGCCCCCAGCACCCTCGAGGTGCAGGTGGGGCGGATCGTGCGCACCGTCACCGCCATCGCCGTGAGTATGGGCGCTTTTGCCTTCTTCGCCGGGGTGCTGCTGGTGGGGGTGGGACCGCTGGAGAGCCTGGTGTTCGCCATCGGAATCATCGTGGCGAATGTGCCGGAGGGGTTGCTCCCCACGGTCACCCTGGCGCTGGCCCTGGCAGTGCAGCGCATGGCGCGGGAGCGGGCCCTGGTGCGCAGACTCTCGGCGGTGGAAACGCTCGGCTGCGTGAGTGTGATCTGCACCGACAAGACCGGCACCCTCACCGCCAATGCCATGGCGCTGCAGACCAGCTGGAGCAGCGATGAGCCCCTGCTGCTGCTGGCAGCAGGCCTGTGCTGCAATGCCTCCGAGCAGGTTGGCGATCCAACGGAAACGGCGTTGCTCCAGGGTGCCCAGCGGGCCGGGCTGGATCTGGAGCAGGAGCGTCAGCGGCTGCCGCGCCACCGGGAACTGCCCTTCGATTCCGAGCGGCGGATGATGAGCGTGCTGGTGCATTGGCACAACGATCCGCGCTGGCCGCAGCCCAGTGCATGGATGGTGTGCAGCAAAGGTGCACCGCTGGAGTTGCTGCAGCGCTGCAGCCACTGGCTCCGCGCCGGCACGGTCACCCCGCTCGGCCCGGCTGAACGGCAGGTGGTGAGCTCGGCCAACGATGTGATGGCGCGCCAGGGCCAGCGGGTGCTGGCCATCGCCTGCCGGCCGTGTGATCAGCCCGATCTGGACGAACAGGATCTGGTGCTGGTGGGGCTGGTGGGCCTGTATGACCCCCCTCGGCCGGGGGTGAGTCAGGCGATCGCCGCCTGCCACCGCGCCGGGATCAAGGTCACGATGGTGACCGGCGACTATGGCCTCACCGCTGAAGCGATCGCCCGCCAGATCGGCCTGCTCGACGCCCCCGCCCATGCCGGCCCC
>JBDKGF010000101.1:0-2605 GCA_039798305.1 Cyanobacteriota bacterium | reverse complement strand
TGTGCTTCTTGTCGTAGGGGAAGCGGATGCTGCCCAGGTAGCCGTCTTCATCCTCGAGCTCCAGGCAGAGCCAGGTGCGGCGGTTCTCCACCAGCTCGAGCCGGCCCTGGCGATCGGTGGTTTCCTGGCGACCTTCCACCAACTCCTTGGTGTAGTAATCGGCCACTTCACCCTCAAAGATCGCCGCTGCGGGGTAGCGGCGCAACGTGGCGTTCTTGCGCCCGGCCTCCACGATCGGGCCCCAGAGCATGTACAGCAGAAAAACGAACCCCACCACCAGCAGGATCGGGGACACCTGGCTGCTCATGACCACCCCCTGACTGATCAGCAGGCTGATCACCCCGCCAATCACGGAGATGAACAGGCGCTGCAACACCTTCTGCGGATTGCCGCTGCAGGCGTTGAACTGGGGACCGGTGGCCACCGCCGGGATCAGGCGCGGCAGTTCACCGGGACGAAGCGGGATCAACATGGCGCCAGTGTCGAGGCCGCGTGGCCTCAGAGCAAGCGCTCAAGGCCGTACACGAGCCCACCCAGCTGACGCACCTTGCGCACGCTCAGCAGAACGCCCGGCATGTAAGCGGAGCGATCGATCGTGTCGTGGCGCAGGGTGTAGGTCTCACCGGGGGCACCGAACATCACCTCCTGGTGCGCCACCAGGCCCGGCAGGCGGATGGAATGCAGGCGCAGGCCGCTGGGGCGCTCACCGCCGCGGCAACCGGCGAGGGTTTCATGCTCCTCCACCTGCTGGGGGTTGAAGCTCTTGCCCAGCTCCTCCATCAGCTCGGCGGTCTTGATGCAGGTGCCGCTGGGGGCATCGGCCTTGCGGTTGTGATGCAGCTCGGTGAGTTCGGCGTAGTCGTAAAAGCGGGCGGCAGCAGCGGCGGCCTGCTGCAGTAACACCATGCCCACCGAGAAATTGGGAATCACAGCGCCGCCCACGGAGGCCTTCTCAGCAAAGGAGGCCAGATCCTGCAACTGCTCCGGGCTGAGGCCGGTGGTGCCGATCACCGGGTGCACGCCATAGGCGATGGCGCCGCGGGTGTGCTCGTACACCACCGAAGGATGGGTGAAATCCACCAGCACCGCACCGGCGCCGGGGCCGTCGTTGCGCACCGCCTGACTGGCCTGGCAGAGGCAGCCCTCGAAGTCGGCTGTGATCGCCACCTCCAGCTCACCCAGGCCCAGCTCAAGGCCCACATCGGCGCCTTCCTTGCCGGGGGTGGTGTCGATGGCCCCGATCAAACGACAGTCCGGGGAGGCGCTCACCGCCTTGACTACCTCAGCACCCATACGCCCCAGCGCTCCTGCCACCACCACAGCAATGGGCTGGCTGCTGGAGGAGCTGGCAGGAGCCGGACTGGCAGTCATTGAAGGCAGGGCATCAAGGCAACGGCCTGAGCCTATGGGCTGGGCCCGCCACAGCTGTAACAGCTTGGAATCTGAGCTCGCGGCGGTGCCTTGGCCTACGTAGGCTCCTTCACATTGCTCAATCAGCGCGCATGTTCACGCAGGTCCGCTCCGCCTCCCGTCGCGTCAGCCCCGGTGAGGTGAACGGCCGGGCCGTGATGAAGGCCGTGTACGTGGTGCTGGAGCCCCAGTACCAGAACGCGCTCACCCAAGCCGCCACCTCGCTCAACGACCAGAAAGGGCCATTGGCGATCGATCTGTGCGGCTATCTGATCGAAGAGCTGCGCGATCCCACGAACTACGCCGACTTCTGCGCCGATGTCGCCGAAGCCGATGTGTTCATCGGCTCGCTGATCTTCATCGAAGATCTGGCCCAGAAGGTGGTGGAGGCCGTGGCGCCCCACCGCGATCGCCTCAAGGCCGCCGTGGTGTTCCCCTCCATGCCGGAGGTGATGCGCCTCAACAAGCTCGGCACCTTCTCCATGGCCCAGCTGGGCCAGAGCAAGAGCGCCATTGCCGGCTTCATGAAGAAGCGGAAGGAGGCCGGCGGCGCCGGCTTCCAGGACGCAATGTTGAAGCTGCTCAACACCCTGCCCACGGTGTTGAAGTATCTGCCGGTGGAGAAGGCACAGGACGCCCGCTCCTTCATGCTCAGCTTCCAGTACTGGCTGGGCGGCACTCCGGACAACCTCCGGAACTTCCTGCTGATGCTGGCGGATAAATACGTCTTCCCCCGCAACAGCGACGACCGGCCCGAGCTGCAGGTGGCCGATCCGGTGGTGTTCCCCGATCTGGGCATCTGGCACCCCCTGGCCCCCTCGATGTTCGAGGACCTCAAGGAGTACCTCAACTGGAACGCCAGCCGCAAAGACCTCTCTGAGAAAGCCCGCAAAGGCCCGGTGATCGGCCTGGTGCTGCAGCGCAGCCACATCGTCACCGGCGATGAAGCCCACTACGTAGCGGTGATCCAGGAGATGGAGTACCGCGGCGCCACCGTGATCCCGGTGTTCTGCGGCGGCCTCGACTTCACCAAACCGGTGAATGCCTTCTTCTACGACCCGATCAATCCCGATGTGCCGTTGGTGGACGGCGTGGTGTCACTCACCGGTTTTGCCCTCGTCGGCGGCCCGGCTCGCCAGGATCACCCCAAGGCGATCGAGGTGCTGAAGAAGCTCAATCGCCCCTACATGGTGGC
>JBDKGF010000100.1:0-4504 GCA_039798305.1 Cyanobacteriota bacterium | reverse complement strand
AAGGGTGAGTGATGGCCGCTGGCATCGATCACCAGCCGCGCCCGCAGGTGTTCACCCGCCTCAGTGACCACCACCGAGCCTTCGGCGTCATGCTCGATTGCTGCAGCCCGGCCCCGATGCCAGCTGGCACAACCGTTCTGGCAGGGCAGCCACCAGTGCTGCTGCAGCGCGGTTTTGTCGAACAGGCCGTAGTTGATGCCATGGGCCATAGCTCCAGTGGCGAGCCGATCACCGAAATAGCTGCGGGTGTCGTGCCAGCGATGGCCCAGCAGCTGCTGCAAACCGAGCTCGTCCACCTCCGGGCCCCAGATGCCGTAGGTATTGGCCCAAGGGGCAGCGGGATCGTCCGGCGCCAGGCCCTGCACCGCCACGCCCCTCTCACACAGTGCAGCGGCGATACACAGGGCCGCCGGGCCGGCCCCAAGCACCAGCACATCGATCGTGGGGGGCTGAGCCATCAGAGCCGCACCTCCAGCACCGCCCGGTTGTTGGCCTGAAGCGCCTCGGCTTCAAGGATCTGGAGCTCAGGATCAGCGATCACCTCGATGCGATGCGCCCCTTCAGGCAGATCCAGCGGCACGCTGAACTGCTCGCTCGCTCCAGCGGCCAGCCAAGGCAGGCGCAGATAGCGATGGCCGGAGTAGCGATCGTTCACCACAACAGCCACCCCCACATCGCTCACATCCATCGCACCACGATTCACCACGCTGAAGCAGGCGGCAGCGGCCTCAAAGCGCAGCTGCTCCACAGCCAGATCACTCACCAGCGTGTGCAGCTGCTGCAGCGGATAAAGCGCCAGGCGCTTCACCGCCCGCAGCGCCGTGCCGGGATGCTCGTGGTGCAGATGGCCTCCGTGGCGCAGATCCACGCTGCAGCCATGCAGATGCAGGTGAGCACCCTCCGAGGGAATCGTCACCCGTCCGGTGGTGGGATCGGTGTCAAAAAAGCCGCAGCACTCCCATTGGAGTGAACGGCCCAGATAGCGGATGGGATCGGCGGGGTCACCAGGGTCGTGCTCAGCCAGGCGGTAGTGCTGCAACAGCTGGTAGATGCTGCGGCTGGCGGTGCCCTCGCTGGCCGCACTGCTGGCGATGGCTGTGTTGCGGCGCTGCTGACCCATGCACAACTTGGAGGCCACGGTGATCACCAGAGAGCGCCAGTCGAGCTCGGCCCGCACCCCGTAGATCGGGGCTTCGGGCAGGCGCCCTTGGCTACGGAGCAGCGCAATGGTCTGGCCCACCAGCTCCTGCAACGGCTGCCCGTCCACATCGCCCAGCTCGGCGGGATCCAACAACAGCTTGAGGGGCGAGGCATCACCGCTGAAGCACACATAGGGAAAGTGGGCACTGCCATCACCGCTCTGCAGCGCGCGGATGCCGCCGTCACTGGCCTGGCATTTCCAGATGGTGGTGTTGCCGGCAGCGTTGGGCAGAAAGGCGAGCTCGCCGTTGTCGATGCTGGTGGTGGTGCCCAGACCGAGCACGTCTCCTGCCAACGGAATGGCTTCCAGGGGGAGATGTTCATGCACATCCCCCTGGATCAGATCACTCACCGTGTTGGCGATCCAGAGATCGCCGCGGTGATCAGGCATCGACAGCTACGTCCACCGCTGCCACGTCGTCGGCCACCTGGTCAGCGGCATCTTCCTCAGCTGCAGGCGGCACCAGCACAACTTCCGCCAGGCGATCGCCGGCATCGATGCGCTGCAGGCGTACGCCGGTGGCGGCACGCGACTGCTGCGGCACCGCATCAGCCTGCATGCGCACGATCACACCCTTCTCGCTCACCAGCAGCAGCTCTTCACCGGCGCCGAGCACCTTGAGGCCAACGAGCACATCGCCATCGCGCCTGAACTTCATGCAACGCAGGCCCATGCCCGCCCGCTTCTGAATGCGGAACTGATCCACCGGCACCCGCTTACCCAAACCACTGGCCGAGGCCACCAGCACCCAGGGCCCTTCACTGGGGGCCACCTCCTCGGTGTCTTCATCGTCGGCAGCGGTGCTGCTGCTCTCCACACGATCGGCCAGCTCCACCGGCAGCACATCCATGCTCACCAGCTGATCGCCGGCGCGCAGATTCATGGCGCGCACGCCGCGGGCCGTACGACCAAGCGGACGCAGCTCCTCATCACTGAGGCGGAAGTGGATGGTCATCCCGTTGCGGGAGCCGATCAGCAGGCTGTCGCCGGGTTGGGCGAGACGAACCCAGGTGAGCGCGTCACCCTCCTCCAGGGAGATGGCGATCAAGCCATTGGAGCGGATATTGCCGAATGCCGAAAGGCGAGTGCGTTTGATATAGCCGCCACTGGTGAGCATCACCAGCACGGCATCTTCGGCAAACTCACTCACCGCCAGCAGCGAGGTGATCTGCTCCTCGCGCGGAATCGGCAGCAGCTGCACGATCGGCGTGCCCTTGGCGGTACGGCTGCACTGCGGGACGCGGTAGGCGGGCACGGTGTACACCACACCGCGATCGGAGAACAGCAACAGCGAGTCGTGGTCGTTGCAGCTGATGAACAGCCGCACGGCCTCTTCACCCTGGCTGCGGGTACCGGCCTTACCACGGGTGCCGCGGCTGGTGGCCTCGAATTCGCTCACCGGCATCCGCTTGAGATAGCCGGTTTCGGTGAGCAGCACCACCGAGCGCTCGTTGGCGATCAGATCGATGTCTTCGAGACCACCCTCCACATCAAGGATCTCGGTGCGACGCGGCGAGTCGTAGCGGGAGCGCAGCACCGCCAGCTCCTCGGTGATCAGCGCCAGCACCCGCTCTTTGCGGGCCAGGATGTCCTTGTAGTCAGTGATCTTGGCGAGCAGATCCTCGTGCTCAAGCCGGATCTTGTCAGCCTCGAGGGCCGTGAGCCGGCGCAACTGCATCTGCAGGATGGCGTCAGACTGGATCTCACTGAGACCGAACTGCTCAACCAGCTGCAGGCGCGCTGTTGCCGTATCGGCAGCGCTGCGGATGAGGGCGATGATCGCGTCAAGATTGTCGAGAGCAATCAACAGGCCGAGCAGGATGTGATCACGCTCTTCGGCCTTGCGCAGCAGATAGCGGGTGCGGCGCTCGATCGTCTCGACCCGGAAGTCGAGGAACACCTCGAGCATCTTGCGCAGGGTGAGCAGCACCGGCTCGCCCTTCACCAGGGCGAGCATGTAGGCGCTGAAGTTGCTCTGCAGCGGTGTGAGCTTGAACAGATTGTTCAACACCACCTGCGGGTAGGCATCGCGCCGCAGCTCGATCACGATGCGCATGCCGTCGCGGTCGGACTCGTCGCGGATATCGGCGATGCCCTCGAGCTTCTTGTCGTTCACCAGTTCGGCGATGCGCTCGATCAGCGCCGCCTTGTTGGTCTGATACGGCAACTCGGTGATGATCACCGCATCGCGATCGGGGCGGCCCTTGGCTTCGATCGTTTCAATCGAGGCGACACCGCGCATGGTCACCGAGCCACGGCCGGTGGCGTACATCTCGCGGATACCGCTGCGACCCAGGATCTGACCACCCGTCGGGAAATCGGGTCCCGGGATCAACCGCGTCAATTCGCGATCGTCCAGATCAGGGTTCTTGATCAACGCCAGCAGGCCATCGATCAGTTCGGTGAGGTTGTGGGGCGGAATATTGGTCGCCATCCCCACGGCGATGCCGGTGGAACCGTTGAGCAGCAGCTGGGGGATGCGCGACGGCATCACCGTGGGCTCCTGCTGCGAGCCATCGAAGTTGTCGATGAAATCGACGGTTTCGCACTCGATGTCTTCGAGCAGGCTGTCGGTGGTGAGGGCCTGCAGCCGCGATTCGGTGTATCGCATGGCGGCGGGTGGATCGTTATCCACCGAGCCGAAGTTGCCGTGACCGTCGATCAGCGGCATGCGCATCGAGAAGTCCTGCGCCATGCGCACGAGCGCGTCGTACACCGCCGTATCGCCGTGGGGGTGGTACTTACCGAGCACCTCACCCACCACACGGGCGCACTTTCTGTAAGGTCGATCGCTGGTGAGACCCAGCTCGTACATCGCATAGAGAATGCGGCGATGCACCGGCTTGAGGCCGTCGCGGGCATCGGGCAGAGCCCGGCCCACGATCACGCTCATCGCGTACTCCAGATAGGAGCGCGACATTTCATTGCGCAGATCGGCCTGGATGATGCGGCCGTCTGAATCGCCTGGTCCGACTGGACCGGTTGGGTCTTCCCCGTCCCCGGGTGTCATCGCGCCGGGTTCGGTTGGATCCGCCATTCGACAGGACTTTGATTAGAACCCATTTTATCGGTTGTTGCGCCTGTGTCTGCCGCCCGCGGGAGTGCACCCACCCGAAGCGAGCCTGAGCTGATTGCCCTGCAGCAGCGCGGTGATCTGAAGGCGTGCACGGCTGAGGAATTTCGGGCTCGCGTGGCGAAGCTGGGCCTGGAGCAAGCTTTTCGCCAGACCCATGTTGTGGTTGCCAGCGAGGCCGGCTTCACCAACCAGGCGTCGCTGGTGCTGCACCTGGGCCCGAGCGATCC
>JBDKGF010000099.1:0-5020 GCA_039798305.1 Cyanobacteriota bacterium | reverse complement strand
CAGTCGTCGAAGGTTTGATCGGGCGCGCCGCCGTTGTCGGGCAGGCCGTCGTTGTTGGCGTCAAAGGTTTTGAGATACCGCAGTGCTTCCACTGCTGCCGGCCAGCACTCCGCCAGGAAGTTGATGTCTTCGCCGTTGGGCGCCAACTTGAAGGTGCGCCACACCTGCAGCACGTAGTCGCTGGCCAGGTCCTTCCAGAGGTTGCAGTCCTGGTAAGCGGTGTAGTTGGTGGCATCCCAGGGCCGCTCATTCGGTGCGCCCAGGTCGTGGGGGGTGGCTCCTTTCACCTTGCGGGCCGCTTCCACGCGCCCTTTGCCCTGGGTGAAGTACCAACCGATCGGCCGCGGCGTGGCATCGGCAGCGGGGATCGCCCGCGCGAAGCTGCGCAGCACCGCCTTGTCGAGCTCCGGCCAGAGCTGCAGCAGCGCCAGTGAGCCGTAGAGCCGCACATCGAGGCTTTCGTACCAGGCGTTGTCGAGGCACTCGAGCACGCCGAAGCGGCCGTAGGGATCCTCCCTCGATGCCGCGCTCCAGAGGCTGCCGCCGCTGCAGAGGTCGTAGAGCTCGTTGAACAGGGCCATCCGCAGCGGCTCGGGCAGATCGCTGCGCTCGAGCACCGGCTGCTGCCAGGCCTCGATCTGCTCACGCCAGCTGCGCCAGTCGCGCAGGCCCTCGGCGGCGATGGCGGCGGCCTTGTTGGCGCTGGCACCAAAGAAATCCGTGTAGCGGCGCAGGGCGCTGGTGCCTGTGGCGAAGGCCGTGACGGGCAGATCCCAGCTGATCACCACCGGGATCTCGATGCTCTGGCCGGGCTCCAGGCGGCACTGCACCGCCAGGGCCGCGCTGGCGGGATCGGCGGCACCACTGCGCCGGTCGTTGTTGCTGTCGGGGATGGAGCCGTCGCGGCTGAAGCTGCTCCAGATTTCGCTGCCATCGCCGTGGGGATTCCAGCGGCTGCAGCGCTGGATGCGCACCCCCGGCTGTTCCGTGGTGGCGAGGCACCACTGGCCCTCGCCTTCGGCAACCGGTGAGGAGATATCCCCCTCCAGCAGCACGCCTTTGAGAACCCCATCGTCCACCCACCGGTTGCGATGCCCTTCGCTCTTGCCGATGGCGGGGGCGTAGTTGTGTTCCGGGCTTCCGTCATCGCGGAAGTGCACTTCGGCCGAGGAATCGGTGTTGGTGAACCAGCCGGTGGTGTTGCGCCAGCTCAGCAGCAGCGAGAGATCGAGCGGTTTGCGAGTGGGATTACGCAGGGTCCACACGAACACCGCCAGCGGGTAGCTCGTTTGCTGGTAGTTGCCCGGCAGGATCGGGCTGAAGGCCTGGCAGCTCACCTCGGCGTCGTAGACGCCCTGGTAGTGGGTCCAGCTCAGGGGGTAGCGGGCGGCGTAGCTGCCGGTGCTGCCCTCAGCGCTGCTGGCGGGATACCAGCTCCAGCTCGGCAGAGGCTCAGCGGCTTCGGGGCGGGAGGCATCGCGCTCCGGCTTCACCGCCAGGGCATGGGCGCGACTCTGTTTGCCATTGTGTTCAAACAGGGCGAACTGGCAGTCGGGCAGCACGCCGAACCAGTGCTCGCCGCCATCCAGGTGCCAGAGGTTGAAGGAACCGTCGGGAGCGCGGCCGATGCAACCGGCACCGAAGCCCCCCAGAGGCATGCCGTGGTTGGGGCCGTCGTCGAGGTTGCTGGCGTAGCGAACGGTGTAGGGCTTCTGCCAGCCGAGCCCCAGGGGGCGGCTCCAGCTGGCCTGTGGTGGCTGCCAGTTGGACGTGGTGGCGCGGCCCAGCCCTGTGCGACGCAGCAGAGATTTCAGGGCAGACAGGCCGAAGCGCGCCATGGGGCAGCAGAAGGTGCCGCCAGCTTGTCAGAGCTTGCTGGGTGGCGCCTGCTCCCCTACCTCCTGATCCACCAGCGCATCCAGGGTGACGGCCGAGCGCACCAGCGCCTGATAGCGCTGCACCACCCGCCGGTTGCGCTCGAGCCAGCCGGCGGGGTTGCCCTGGGCGGCCGCCAGGCTGCCGGTGTGGTCGCCATCGAGCAGGTCGAGCTCGCTCTGTTGGCTGATCAGTGCCATCACCAGCTCGTGGATGCGCTGACGACGATCGGCGTGAGACATCGACTTCAGGGGGAGAGGTCTGTGCTGCTGCTCGCCCACAGACGCACAAAGTGATAACCCAGCGACAGCAGCACCGGCCCCAGAAACAGGCCAACCGGCCCGGCCTTGAGCGTGCCTCCCACCACCCCCACAAGGATCACCAGCATCGGCACCGGCAGTCCGCGTGCCATCAACAGCGGTTTGAGCAGGTGCTCCAGCACGATCGAGGCCAGTAGCCAGAGGGTGACCAGCAGGGCCATCACGGGAGGCAGATGGTTCCAGGCCATCACCAGAGCCACCAGCACCACCGGCACGGGTCCGATCTGCAGCAGACAAAGGATCAGCGCCAGCAGGGTGAGCAGGCCCGACCAGGGCACACCGGCGGCGATCAGTCCCAGGCCGATCACCAGCGCCTGCAGGAAGGCCACGCCCACCACGCCCCGCGATACGTTGCGCACGGTGGTTGCCGTGATCTGCTGCACTGTCTCGGCATGTTCCGGTGCCAGCCGATGCAGCAGGCGCCGCAGCCGCAGGAGCAAGGCCTCGGAGTGCACCAGCATCAAGGCCGCCACCACCAGGCTCACCAGCAGCCTGAGAAACCCCAGCCCCTGGGCCAGTGAGGTTTCGAGCAGCCGTGTCAGCAGCGCGGTCAGCGTTGCGGAGTGGCTGCGCAGCAGGCCGTGCAGATCGCTGATCAAGCCGTGCCACAGCGGTTGAAGCGCTGGCCCCAGCACCGGGATCCCCACCAGGAGAGGCGGTGATTGGGGCAGGGCATGTCTGCTGTGCTGCACCAGCTCCACCAGCTCACTCAGGTTGTTCAGCAGTGCCGCCGCCAGGGCGCCAACCGGGCCGAGCAGCACCAGCAGCCCCGCCAGCATGATCAACCCCGCTGACCACCAGCGCCCCAGCCGCAGGTGGTGCTGCAGCCACAGCTGCAGCGGTTTGAGAATCACCGCCAGCAACCCGGCCCACAGCAGGATCTCGGCGAAGGGCTGCAGGATCAAGGCGCAGGCGATGCCCAGCCCAACCAGCACCAGCAGCCGGATCAGCGCATCGAGATTCAGCGCCATCTCAGCTGTCGCCTGGTGGACCGGCCTCGAAGCGATCCAACAGCACCTGCACCGGGATCTGGGTGCGGAAGCGGCAGGCGCTGGTTTCGCTGCAGTCGAGCGTGCCGTGCTCCCAGAACTTGTTGCTGCCCATGCCACCACCGCAGAGGCCGTAGTAATCGCAATGGCTCTGGCAGCGCTCCATGCCGGAGCTCACATCGCTCCACAGCTGCTGAAAGCGCAGGCTCTGGGCTGCCTCCACCAGGCTGCTGCTGCGGATGTTGCCCAGATTGAAGCTGCCGTAGCGCTCGCTGCTCACCGAAAGCAGCTCGGGATCGAAGGTGGAGAAGTTGCCCTGCCAATCCACGCTGAGGATCGAATAGGGCCGGTTCAATTCATTCTGATTGAGGCGGCGGTTGCGCTGGATCAGATCAATCACCTGCTGGAACTCACGCAGCATCAGCGGGTGACCATCAGCCTCGCTCAGCTGCCAGAAGCGGCTGAGGAACTGGCGGTAACGCTCCTCCTGCTCACGGCCCTGCATCGAGGAGCTGGTGTGCACCCCCTCCTGCTCCTCCACGTTGAAGCCCACCGAGGTGATGCCGTTGTCGCGGAAGAAGTGATACATCGCCTCGGGCTGCTCCATCGCTGCGGCCGTCACCACCGCAATCACATGGCAGGGGATGCCATGGCGCTTGAGCGCGTCGATCCCCCGCATGGTGAGGTGATGGGAGGCGTTGCCGTTGCGAAAGCGGCGATGGGCGTCGTGGATGGCGGCCGGTCCATCCACGCTCACGCCCACCACGATGCCGTTGCGCTGGAAGCAGTCGCACCAGGCGTCGTTGATCAGGGTGCCGTTGGTTTGCACGTGCTGCTCGATCACCACGGCACCGCCGGTGAACTCCTGCACGCAGCGCTCGATGATCGCCGTGGCTTCGTCGTAGTAGCTGCAGGGGAGCGTGAGCGGCTCACCGGCGTGCCACACCAGCGAAAGCTGAGGCCCGCAAAAGGGGCTCTCCAGGATTCGCTGCAACAGCAGGGGCAGCAGATCCAGATCGAACACCCGCCGCTTCTGACGATCCGGCAGATAGCAGTAATCGCAGTCGAGATTGCAGAGCGAGGTGGATTGCACCACCACCAGCCCGATGGGGCCGAACCGGCTCAGATCGAGATCGGCAAGAGCGGCGCCGGCTGTGGAAATCTCGCCGCTGATCACCAGTTGATGAAGCTGCCTGGCAGCACGTTGCCCCAGCCGCCGTTACCCCAACCGCCATTGGGCCAGCCCAGGTTCACGTCAACACCGCCGCCGTAGTAACGGCCGCCGTTCCCCCAGCCACCGCCGTTGCGCCAACCGCCGCCATTGCCCCACGCGCGGCCACCACCATTGCCCCAGTAGCGAGCCAGTAACTCGCCCTTGCCAGCGCTCAGCTGGGGCTGCCAGGCGCCATCGCGCAGGGCCTGGATGCGGCTTTCGAGTGGATTGCTCAGATCAGGCGCCTGATACACAGCTGCCTGAGCCGTTTCAGTGAACACGGCAGCAGCGGCGGTGAGGGTGAGCAGCTGCAGAAGGGAACGGGGTGCCATGGCAGTGGTGGGTGCGGTGAATTCAGAAGTGCTGGAGGCTCAGGACAGATTCAGCAGCGCGGCGGTGAGCAGCACGTTGGTGAAGTAAGCCTTGATCAGGTCTTGACTGAGATTCACGCTGCTGCCGGGGCCTACCCACTGGTTGATGCGCTGCAGCGCTGAGGGATCGTCGTTGATGTAGGCCTGCATCAGCTTGGCGATGGCCAGGTTGCTGAGGTTGAGCAGGCCGGAGTTGTTCTCGGGCACCACACAGCCCACGGCCGAGCGGTTGTAAGGCACCGAGGGGGTCAC
>JBDKGF010000098.1:0-2908 GCA_039798305.1 Cyanobacteriota bacterium | reverse complement strand
GCAGGCGGTGGAGCTGCTGGCGGCCAAGGCTGCAGCCGGCAAGAGCAAAGGCCGCAAGGCCGCTGGCACCACCGCGGCCAAGAAGCCAGCCGCCAAGAAACCGGCGGCGAAGAAGGCCCCTGCCACCACCAAAACCGGTCGGCTGCGGGCCAGCGCCGTGCGGGTGATCCGCGCCGCTGACAGCTGATGCAGCTGCTGCGGTCTCTGGCTCCTCTGCTGCTGGCTGCCGGTGTGACCGGCTGCAGTGGCACGCCCTTCGGCGATCAGTTGTCCCGCAGCTTCTCCCAGCCACCCGCCACCCCGGTGGCGCCGCCCGCCAAACCCGCTCCTGAAGCCGGAGCTGCTGGTGCGACGAAACCCGCTCCCCGGGTGGAGGCCACCAAAATCGAACCCGCCAAGCCAGTGGCCAAGCCGGCTCCAGTGGCTCCGCCGCTCACCCCGGCTCCTTATCGGGTCACGATCAAACTCCCGGCTGCGGATCCTTCATCGCCGGCTGAGGCCGTCACCGATGCTCTGCGCCAGGCCGGCGTGGCCTTTGAGGTGGAAACGATTGAGCGGGTCCCGGCTGGTGGCGGTGAGACGGCCGCACCGCTGCGCACCACGCCGGCCCCACCAGCGCGATGAGCCTCAGTCGGCGTCAGGCCCACCAACTCACGGACACCGCCTATCTGGCGGCAGCCACAGCCCTGCTCTGGGTAGGTCTGTATTACCTGCCGGTGGGCGGTGCCCTGTTCCGTCTGGCCCTGCCGCTGCCCCTTGCCTTGCTGCAGCTGCGTCACAACCGCCGCTGTGCCGTCGAGGGCGTTGCCGTGTCGGCGCTGTTGCTGGTGGCTCTGATGGGCCCGGTGCGGGGGCCTCTGGTGCTCTTCCCTTACACCTTGCTCGCTCTGTGGCTGGGCTGGTGCTGGAAACAACAGCTCAGCTGGTGGATCAGCTGGGGTGTGGGGGCGCTGATCGGTGCCACCGGTTTTCTGGTGCGGGTTGCTGTGGTGTCGGTGTTGCTGGGCGAAAACCTCTGGGTGGTGATCACCACCGCTGCCGCCCAGCTGTTGGAGCGCCTCAGTGGCTTGCTGCAGCTCGGCGGTGGGCCCGATCTCTGGCAGGTGCAGGTGCTGGCCCTAGGGCTGGTGCTGCTGCAGAACGTGATTTATGTGCTGGCCCTGCATGCGGTGGCCCTCTGGATCTTCCCGCGCCTCCGCAGTCCGATCACCCCGCCGCCGGCGCTGCTGCGACCTCTGCTCGCCCTCGACCCTCTTTGATGCTCCAGCGCCTGAGCGGGGATTCACGGCTGGCGGAGCGTTGGTGCGTTCAGGTGGCCGATGCCGCTGAGGCCACCCGGGTTCTGTTGCTGCTGGCCGGCACCGCCACCGCTGCGGTGCCTGGCATCTCCGCGGCTGGCGCCACCCCTGAGAGTCGGCGGCTCACTGCCGCGGCTGATGCGGAGTTGCTTCTGCTGGGACCTGCGCAGCTTCGCCCCCACGCGTTGCCGCCCCTGCCGGCCGGTGTGAGCCCTGCCCTGATTGCTCGGGTGGTGGTGGAGCAGCTGGCGCTGGAGACCCTGGTGGTGGATGCCGGCGCCGCTGTGGCACCTGCGGTGCCGCACCTGCGGCTGGGCCACAGCCCCGCCCGTTGCCTCAGCACTGGGGCTGCCATCGAGCTGGAGCGGGTGCATCAGCTGCTCGCGCGCGGCCGGCGCTGGGGTCAGCAGCTGGGGCGGCGCGAGCTGCGGCCCCTGTTGCTGGCGGAGTGTGTTCCCGGTGGCACCAGCACCGCTCAGGCGGTGCTCGAGGGCCTGGGGGTACCCGCCGCCGGGCTGGTGAGTGGCAGCCTGCGGGAGCCGGCCCATGCCTTGAAGGCTCGGCTGGTGGCCCAGGGGTTGGCGGCGGCTCAGCTCCCAGGCTCAGCCCCGGCTGATCAGGTGCTGGCGGCCGTGGGTGATCCGATGCAACCCCTGGCCGCCGGGCTGGTGCTGGAGGCGGCCCTGGCCGGGGTGCCGGTGCTGCTGGCCGGCGGTAGCCAGATGGCTGCCGTGCTGGCTGTGGCCTTGTCGTTGTGCGATCCCAGCCTGCGTCCGCTGCTGGTCTCCCGCACTGCCATCGTCACCACGGCCTGGGTGGCGGGAGAGAGCAGCAGCGATCTGGCCCAGCTGCTGGAGCAGATCGGCCGATGCTGGGGCGTTCAGCCTCTGGCCTTTTCGTCCTCGCTGCGGTTTCACGCCTGCCGTTCGCCACAGCTGCTGGCTTTCGAACAGGGTTATGTGAAGGAAGGCGTGGGGGCTGGCGGCCTGGCGGCGCTGTGGGAGCTGAGCGGCCGCAGTGCCAACGCCCTGGCGGTGGCCTGTGACCAGGCCTGCAGCCGTCTGGTGTGATCGGGTTTGCCCCTTAGGGTCGAGCCATGGCACAAGCCCCTCTGCTCTCGCGCCGCCACCTGCTGCAACTGGCCAACCTGGGAGGCGCGGCGCTGGCTGCTGGAGCACTGGCTGGTTGCTCCCGAGGCGGTGATGCCGGCCGGCTGCTGAGCGTGCGCGGCCAGATGCCCTCCGCCTGGCTGAAGGCGCTGCCCTCCAGCTGGCGCTCCCAGGTGCTGGAGAGTCCGGCGGAGCTACTGGAGCAGCTGAACGCATCCAGCACAGCGAGCAGTCTGATCAGCCTCGGCGATGGCTGGCTGCAGCAGCTGCAGCCGGCGGAGCTTCAGCCCATCGAGGCTCCAGCCCTCCTGGAGCTGCTCGATCCGATGGCTCAGGCCCCCAGCCGGCTGTTTGCTGGCCCTGAGGCCGTGGCCAAAGCCTTCCCCTGGGCGTTCGGCACGTGGGTGATCCTGCTGCGCAACCGCGCTGATCTGCTGCGGCGCCAGAGCGAAGGCTGGGCGCTGTTGCTCGATCCCAGCCTGCGGCGGCGTTTGGTGCTGC
>JBDKGF010000097.1:0-4186 GCA_039798305.1 Cyanobacteriota bacterium | reverse complement strand
CGATGGAGCTGGCGGAGGAAGTGGTGCCCCTGCCCAACGAAAGCGAGGAGATGGAGATGGCGCGGCTGCTGGGCGGCGGACACGACAGCACCAACCCCCTGCTGGCCGCCGCCGCGGCCCTGGCTGCCAAGCTGCTGCCCAACTGATCCACGGCCCCCGGCCCCACGCCCGATCCCATGCCCTGCCTGATCGCCGCCCCGGCCAGCGGCAGCGGCAAAACCCTGGTGAGCCTGGCGCTCACCGCTCTGGCCCGGCGCCGCGGCTGCAGCATCCAGACCTTCAAGGTGGGGCCCGACTACCTCGTTCCCCAGCTACTCACGGCAGCCAGCGGCCGCCCCTGCCGCAACCTCGATCCGTTGCTGTGCGGTGAACTCTGGGTGCAGAACAGCTTCCAGCAGCACGGCAGCGCCGCCGACCTGAGCCTGGTGGAAGGGGTGATGGGTCTGTTCGATGGCCGTGGTGCCAGCAGCGAGGGCAGTTCCGCACATGTGGCCCAGTTGCTTGAACTGCCGGTGGTGCTGGTGGTGGAAGCCAGCCGCCAGGCGGGATCCGTGGCAGCGCTGGTGCGGGGCTTTCGCGACCACCAGCCAGGCCTGAAGCTGGCCGGGGTTGTGCTCAACGGCGTGGGCAGCGCGCGCCACCAGGCCCTGCTCGCGGAAGCTCTCAGCGCGATCACCATGCCGCTGCTCGGGGCTCTACCCCGGCACAACAGCCTGGAGCTACCGTCGCGGCATCTGGGCCTGCTGCCCGCCCACGAACTGGCCGATCTGGAGCAACGGCTCGGGGCCTGGGCGGATCTGGCCGAACGCCACCTCCATCTCGAGCAGCTCTGGCCCCTGCTGCAGGCCCCCAATCCCAAACAAGGAACCAGCACTAAGCCGCCCACCCAGGCCCGCGAACCGGTGCGCATCGCCATCGCCAGCGATGCCGCCTTCCACTTCCGCTATCCCGAAGCGAGCGAACTGCTGGCGCAGGAAGGAGTGGAGGTACAGACCTGGTCGCCCCTGGCGGATCAACCACTCCCCGAGGGCTGCCAGGCGCTGGTTTTACCCGGTGGGTACCCGGAGCTGCATGCCACCCAGCTGGCCGCCAGCCAGCGCAGCCTGCAGGAGCTGCGGCGAGCCCGCCAGCAGGGTGTGCCGATCTACGCCGAGTGCGGCGGGTTGCTGCTGCTCGGCGAAGAGCTCACCGACCCCCAGGGCAGCACCCACGCCATGGCTGGCCTGCTGCCGTTCCGGGCCGAGCGGGGCCAGCTCAGCCTCGGCTACCGCAGTGCCACCGCCTTGCGCAGCGGCCTGGTGCTGGAACGCGGCGAACGGGTGAGCGGCCATGAATTTCACCGCTGGCAGCTGAACATCAACCCTGACAAAGCCGATCAGCTTTGGCAGCTTGAGGGCTGGGGCTGCCCGCCGCGCCCCGAGGGCTGGAGCAACGCCACCCTCCATGCCAGTTGGCTGCACCTGCACTGGGGTGGCTGCGGCTTCATCCCGCAGCGGCTGGCCGCAGCAGCCCGGCGCACACCTCCCCTGCTGCCCTGTTGATCGCCCGCCCTGATGGCCAACCCCGAACTCTGGCTGCTGCGGCATGGCGCCACCGAATGGGCCCTCAAGGGCCGCCACACCGGCAGCACCGATGTGCCTCTGCTGCCGCAAGGCGAAGCTGAAGCCCGCGCCCTGGCCCCGCTGCTGGCGCAGCACACGTTCGATGCGGTGTACTGCAGCCCCCTACAACGGGCCCGGCGCACCTGCGAGCTGGCTGGCCTGAGCGGGCAGGCTCAACGCGAGCCCGATCTGCGGGAGTGGGACTACGGCCGCTATGAAGGCATCACCACCGCCGAAATCCGCCAGAGCGTTCCCGGCTGGACGGTGTTCAGCCATCCCTGCCCCGAGGGGGAAAGCCTGGCGCAGGTGCAGGAGCGCTGCGAACGCCTGATCACGCGGCTGGTGGACCAGCATCCGGGCGGACGCGTAGCGCTGTTCGCCCATGGCCACATCCTGCGCAGCCTGGCGGGATGCTGGCTGGGACTGGGAGCGGCAGGCGGTGCCCTGCTCGTCCTGGGCACCGGCAGCTTCTGCGTCCTGGGCAGCGAGCGGGAGCAACGGGCCCTGCTGCGCTGGAACGCACCTGTGCCGCACCCGTAGCCACAGGTCCGACGCCGTGCCAGCTTGTGAACAGACCGTTGAGGGTCGGCAGCAGTGGGCCAGAAAAAGGAAACAGCAGCCAAACGCAGCACGCCTCGCCAGGTGGAATCGCGGGCACCCGGCTGGCTGATCGCCGATGCCTACACACCAGGCCGCAATGGCCGCAGCGTGCGCCAGCGCGAGTGGCTGGAGGTGGAACGGCCGGATCCCTCAGCGCAGCCCCGGCTGGAGCGTTGGCAGCTGATCGTGCGCGGCCGGGTTCAGGGCGTGGGCTACCGCGCGGCCTGCTGCCAGAAAGCCCGCGAGCTGGATGTGAACGGCTGGGTGCGCAACCGGCCTGATGGTTCGGTGGAGGTGCAGGCGGAGGGGTCACTGCACAAGCTCACCGAACTGCGCCTGTGGTGCGAACGGGGCCCCCAGGGGGCCGGGGTGCACAGCGTGAGCCATAGCCAACTGGCACCAAGCAGGGAAGACTGGTTCGAAATTCGACGCTGAACCAGCCGCGATGACGAACGGGACCCTGTGGGCCGAACTGTTGGCCTACGGCAGTGGCATCGCGATCAGTCCGATCCACATCGGCTTGCTGCTGCTGTTGCTGCTGGGCCCCCAGCCGCTCCGCCGCGGAGGCGTGTTCGTGCTCAGTTGGATGGTCACCGTGACGGTGATGGTGGTGCTGCTGCTCACCGTGGGGCACGGCCTGCTGCTGACCATGGAGAAAGGCAGCAACCATCGCACCGGGCTGGATCTGCTCGCCGCTGGAGCGCTGCTGGCCCTGGGCCTGAAGGAGCTGCTGGAGCGCAGGGAAGAGGGGCAGGATCCCCCCGCCTGGACCCGTCAGCTGGACCGCTTCTGTGCCATGCCGCTGCCGCTGCTGCTTGGCACCAGCTGCGCGATTGAGGTGATCAGCCCGGATGATCTGTTTCTGTTTGCCAAAACCGCATCAGCCCTGTTGGCCTCAGACCTGAGCCATCTGCAGGAGGTGATCTACACCGCCGGTTTCACCCTCGCGGCCAGCCTGGCGCTGCTGTTGCCCTTCGGGGCAGTGCTGGTGGGGCGCGATCGTGTTGTGCCGCTTCTGGAGAAAGGCAAACAGGTGCTGTTCGCCCGCGGCGATCTGCTGGTTGGGGGGCTGAGCCTGGTGCTGGCCGGCTACCTCGGCTGGCAGGGCATCGAGGGCCTGCAGCTGAGCTGAGCTCAGCGGCTCTGCTCGAGCCAGTCGCTCCAGAGCCGTTGATCCTCCGGTGCACCAGCACCGGGGCGACCATCGGCGACCAGCCACACGGCCTGGCTGGCGCGGCTCACCGCCACATACACCAGCTGGCGGCGCAACACCTCATCGGTGGGCCAGAACACATCCCCTGCCACAAACACCTCCCCAAAGGTGCTGCCCTGGCTGCGGTGCACCGTGAGCACAGCGGCTGGGCCCAGGGACGCAAAGGCGTCGCGCACCAGGAAGTAGCGCCGCCACAGGGCCCGACCGGCCTGCTTGCCGGCATCGCGCGCCTGCTGCCGCAGCTGCCGCATCAACCCATCCAGCTCAGCGCGAGCGCTGCTGCCCGCCGGCGGCAGGAGGCGCAGGGTGAGGCGCGATTCGCCCGCCTCCACCTCGGCGCTGAGTGTGTCGATCACCGGAGCAGTGAGGCCATCGCCGCTGCCGATGCCGAAATCCGCCAGATCACAGCGCTCCGGCGTCACATCCCGCACCACCAGCTCGCGGTTCGAGCCCAGCAGCATGTCGGGCTCTTCCGCCGCTTCCTCACCGGCGCGGCAGGCCGGCGCCATCACCGCCGCCCGGGTGATCAACACCTCCCCCGGCAGCACCGGCAGCTGATCAGCCATGTCGCCGTGAATCGCCCGACGGGCGATCGGCACCAGCTGCTCCAGGGCGCGGTTGGTGTAGCAGAGGATGCGGGCGTGGTCAGGGTTGTCGAGCTCGGCACCGCGACGCAGGGCCGCCTGGGCCGCCGCCAACCAATCGGCGCGGGGCAGCACCGCCACCTGACCATGGCTGTCGCGCACCGGCGGCAAAGCGGGTGGCTGGCGGC
>JBDKGF010000096.1:0-2795 GCA_039798305.1 Cyanobacteriota bacterium | reverse complement strand
TGTTACGCAGCGGCCAATACATCGGTGGCGGGGTGATCGCTGCCTTCGAGCAGGCTTTCGCCAAGGCGGTGGGCACGCGCACCACGAATTGATTCCAGCTGTGGCCCTCAGGGCCGGCCTCGGGTAGGCGGATCGTGCTGGCGGCGTTCAGTTGGCTGCGGTAGCGGGCGGCAATGCTGCGGCGCAGCTCGATCCAGCGCTCGAGGTGCGGCAGCTTCACGTTGAGCACCGCCGCCTGGATGGCATCGAGGCGGCTGTTGTAGCCGAGTTCGGTGTGCAGATAGCGGCGGGGCATGCCGTGCACGGCCAGCTCGCGCATCCGTTGGGCCAGGGCCTCATCCCGGCAGGTGAGCGCACCGCCATCGCCGGCGCCACCGAGGTTCTTGGTGGGGAAGAAGCTGAAGCAGCCCACATCGCCCCAGCTGCCCACGGGCTTGCCGGCCCAGCTGGCGCCGCTGGCCTGAGCGCAGTCTTCCACCACCTTGAGGTTGTGGCGATCGGCGATGGCGCAGACCCGCTGCATATCCACCGGCCGGCCAAACAGGTGCACTGGGAGCAGCACCTTGGTGGCGGGTGTGATCGCCGCCTCCAGCTGATCGAGGTTGATCAGATAGGTGCTCTCCTCCACATCCACGAACACCGGCGTGGCGCCCACGGCACTGATTGCTTCAGCCGTGGCGAAAAAGCTGAACGAACAGGTGATCACCTCATCGCCCGGGCCGATCCCCAGGCCCCGCAGCGCCAGGATCAGGGCGTCGGTGCCGCTGTTGCATCCCACGGCAAATGGCGTGCCCACCGCCTTGGCGAAAGCCTGCTCGAAGGCAGCGATCACCCCGCCACCGATGTATTGGCCGCTGCGTAACACCTGCAGAACGGCGGCATCAAGCTGCTCGCCTAAAGCATCGAGCTGCTCGGTGAGGCTGAAAGGGGGCACCTGCATAAAGGCAACCTTAAGGCCCCTGTTCGGATCACCGCCCCGCCGTGCCCTCGGGGTGCCATTTGATGTTGCAGCCGATCGAAGGCTGCTGTGGCTCAGGGATCGGTTGACCGTTGAGCAGGGCTTCGATCGCGGCTCGTAGGTCACGACCATCCAGCGGCTGATCGTTGCCTGGGCGGCTGGCATCGAGCTGGCCGCGATACACCAGTTGATGGGCGCTGTTGAACAGATACAGGTCGGGGGTGCAGGCGGCGTGGAACGCCCGCGCCACCGCCTGGCTGGCATCGAAGAGATAGGAGAAGCTCCAGCCGTTGCGTTCGGCCTGCTCCCGCAGGCCCTCGGGGCCGTCCTGGGGATGGGTGAGGGTGCTGTTGCTGGCGATGGCCACGATCTGGATGCGGCCGCTGGTGTCGCGCTCCAATCGGCTCAGCTCGGGCTCGATGTGTTTCACAAAGGGGCAGTGGGCGCAGAGGAACAGCACCAATACGGGTGCCGGCTCCAGCGCTGCACTGCTCCAGTTCTCGCCGCGATCACCCTGGCCCACCGCCCCTTGCGCTCCCCACACCTGCTCAAGCTCGAAGCTGGGCAGGGGCATTCCCAGCGGCAGCATCGTGGAGGGGGTGAGCACCATGGCAGTCGCTGCGGCGCAGTTCGGGCAGGATGCGGCGATTGTGTCTCAGCTGCCTTGATCCCTCCTGCGCTGCGTCGCTTCCGCTGTTCGGGCGGTTTGCTGTTGCTGCTCGCCGCGGCCGTGGCGGGCTGTGTGCCGGCGCATCGCAGTGCCAGCTGGGCGATTTACCCGCTGCAGCGCAATCGGCCCCATGACGGCCTGGCGGTGGTGAGCCAACCCGATGGCTATGGCCTGCACATCTGGCTCGAGACCGATACCGCCCAGCAAGGGGTGTGCCGGCCGCGCTGGCTCGTGGATCCGGCCCGGTTGTTCAACGGCAATGGCAGCGCACCCTTCAGCTCGGGGCTTGCGACCCGGGCTGAATTCTTCGAGGCCGTGGCCCGCAAGGACGTGCAACGCGCGCTCAAACGGGAGCTGGAGGCGCTCTGCAAGCAGCGGGCGCCGCGGGCGCAGTGGCAGTGGATCGATCCACCGCGCAAGCCCGCCGATGTGAAGGTGCAGACCTTCCCCCTGGTGGAAGAGCAGGATCTGCTGCCCGCTCCTTCGGAGGTGCGCCAAGAGGAGGAGGAGCTGATGAACGGGGCTCCACCGGCTCCCTGAGCTGCGGCGGCCCTAGCCCTCCTGGCCCCAGCCGGCCCAGACCTCCCGTTCGGCACGGCGCCAGTAACGGCTGAAGCGCCCCAGATCCGCCGGCCCCCCCAGCTGCACGAACGGCTCCACCGCAAGCACCTGCACCGGAAGCTGCTGCTCCAGGGTTTGGCAGATGGCTTCAACGCGGGGGTCTGTGCCGGCGCTGGTGACGATCCCGTCGGCCTCATGAGCTTTGGCGAAGGCCAGCACCTCCTCGGCCACATCACCCTTGCGCAAGCTCACGGGCAGCTCCAGCAAACACTCGTAAAGAAAGCCGATGCGCTTGAGGCTCACGGGCTCCGTGGCGCCTGCGGGGTCGCCGGTGGTGGGGCTGCGGCCGGCCAGCAAAGCGCTGTCGAACACAAACACGGCCGGCCGGCCCGGGTAGGTCAGGAGGGCGGGGTTGGCGGGGCCGAGGGCCTCGCCGTGAATCCAGAGGATGGGGCGTTGCATCGGGCTCAGCTCAGCGGCGGCGTGCGGGACGGCTCAGGGCGGCGGAAGGCGCTCCCTTACTAGTGCTGTTGCGGTCTCGGCCGCGCTCTCGGCTGCGGTTGTCGACCGCGCGAATCTCCGGCATCGGCGCGAATATCTCCGCTT
>JBDKGF010000095.1:0-4805 GCA_039798305.1 Cyanobacteriota bacterium | reverse complement strand
GTCCCAGAAATCAGGCTGGGAGGCGAGCTGCTCGAGGTCCTGCTGGCGTGCTTTCAGTGCAGGAACGTCAAAGACAGTCCTGGGCATTGCCCAGGCGGTCAGTGAGCTCGGAGAGGTCGCGTTTGAAGTCGGTGAGGTCGAGCACCGGCGGGTGTTGAACGTTGGGTCGACCGTACTGAATGGTGGGCAGCAGGGCGGGGCGCCGCTTCTAGGATCCAGGCTGCGGTTGGCGCCTTGATGGCAAGCGTTGAGATCTACACCTGGCGCGCCTGTCCGTTCTGTATTCGGGCCAAGGCGCTGCTGGATCGCAAGGGCGTGGCCTACACCGAGTACGCCATCGATGGCGATGAGGCGGCCCGCGAGGCGATGGCCGCCAAGAGCGGCGGGCGCCGCAGCGTGCCGCAGACCTTCATCAACGGCCAGCACGTGGGTGGTTGCGATGACCTGCATGCCCTCGAGCGCAGCGGCCAGCTCGATGCGCTGCTTGGAGCCTGACCTTGGTGGTGCTTGAGGCCGGGCGCGAGGCCCAGCTGTTTGTGATCGATCCGATCGCGCAGCTTCGCCCCACCAAAGATTCCAGCGTTGCCCTGATGCAGGCCGCCCAGCGGGCCGGGCAGCAGGTGTGGGTGTGCACGCCGGCTCAGTTGGCGGTGCGCGGCAGCGATCCGGCCCATGAGCCGATGGTGCTGGCCCAGCCGATCCGCTTAGCGGAGATCAGGCCCACCGCCAGTGGCTGGGATCTTCCGGATCCCTGGTTTGAGGCCGAGGCACCCCGCTGGTTGCCTTTGGCCGCATTCCCCCGGGTGTGGATGCGCAAGGACCCGCCGGTGGATGAGGCCTACCTCTACGCCACCCATCTGCTCGAGCTGGCGGAGCGCCAGGGCGTGCGTGTGCTGAATCGCCCGGCTTCGCTGCGGGCCTGGAACGAGAAGCTCGGCGCCTTGCGCTGGAGCCATCTGATGGCCCCGAGCCTGGTGAGCAGCAACGCTGAGCAGTTGGCTGCCTTCGCCGCCGACCATGGCGACGTGGTGCTGAAGCCCCTCGGTGGGCGTGCGGGTCAGGGGGTGGTGCGCAGCCACGCTGATGCACCTGGCCTGAAGGCGCTGCTGGAGCTGGTGACCAATCAGCAGACCTTGCCAGTGATGGTGCAAGCCTTCCTGCCGGCGGTGACGGCCGGTGATAAGCGGATCCTGCTGGTGAACGGAGAGCCCCTCGGCGCGGTGAACCGCAAGCCGGCCCCGGGAGAATTCCGCAGCAACCTGGCGGTGGGCGGGGAGCCGGAGGCCACCCAGCTCACCGATCAGGAACGGCGCATCTGCGCAGAGCTGGCACCGGCCCTGCAGGCCGAGGGTTTGTTCTTCGTGGGCATCGATGTGATCGATGGCCGCCTCAGCGAAATCAATGTGACCAGCCCCACTGGCGTGCGCGAAGTGGAGCGATTGGGCGGCATCGCCCTTGCCGATCAGACGATGGAGTGTTTGCTCAGTCGTTGAGCGGCTTGCCGCAGTGCGGACAAGTTGCGGCGGCGGACCCGCGCCGCTCCCGCTGTGCCTCCTGGAGGCTCGCGGTCACGATGCCGGTGGGCACCGCAATGATGCTGTAGCCCAGCAGCATCACCAGCGAGGCCACAAACCGCCCCAGGGGGCTCACCGGGGCCACATCGCCGTAGCCCACGGTGGTGATCGTTACGACCGCCCAGTAGATCCCCACGGGGATGCTGGTGAAACCGCTGCGCTCCCCCTCAATCACATACATCAGGGTGCCGATCAGCACCACCAGCGCCACGATTGTGAGCAGAAACACACTGATTTTGCGGCGGCTGGCCATCAAGGCTTGGCGTAGTAGTTGCGCTTCATTGAGATAAGAGCCCAGCTTGAGGATCCGGAACACCCGCAGCAGCCGCAGCACACGCACGATCAGCAGGGATTGCCCGGCCGGGATGCCCAGGGTGAGCAGCGGCGGCAGGCTCGACACCAGATCCACCAGACCGAAGAAACTACGCGCATAGGCCCAGGGCCTCTGGTTGCAGAGCAGCCGCAGCAGGTATTCGAGGCTGAACAGGCTCGAGAACAGCAGTTCCAGCGGTTCGAACAGCGAGTGGTACTGGTCGTGCAGGCGTGGGTCGCTTTCCAGCGCCACCAGCAACACGCTCAGCACGATGGCGATCAGCAGTGCCAGATCAAAGCGTTTGCCCGCTCGCGTGTCGGCTTCAAAGATGATCCGTTCCAGCTTCTGGCGGCCCAGCCAGCTCCGGATCGCCAGGGCCAGCACCACCAGAGCAGCCAGCAGCCCGAGTCCGGAGCCGAAACCGATCACGGGCTGGCGTTACCGGTACTGAGGCGGGGCAGGTCGAGCTGTTGTTGCAGCACCCCCAGCTTCAGTGCCACTTCTGCCAGTTCCCGCTCCACCGCTGATCCGGAAACCAAGCCGGCACCGGCGGTGAGTTCCAGGCGCTGGCCCTGCAGGCTGCCGCTGCGGATTGCGACCCGCAGTTCCGTATCGCCCTCGCTGTCGATCCAGCCGATCGGGGCAGCGTAGTAGCCCCGCTCGAAGGGTTCGAGGCTGCGCCGGGCGGCCATGGCCTCACGCCGCGGTAGCCCCGCCACGGCCGGGGTGGGGTGCAGGGCGGCGGCCAGTGCCAGTGGCTGTTGATCACCCAGGGCTGCAGTGATCGGTGTGTGCAGGTGCACGAGTTGGCCGTGGCGGGCGAGGCGCGGATGGCGGGGGCGGCGGGGTGTCAGTCCGTTGTGTTGCAGCACCTCGGTGATCGCCTCGACCACCAGCTCGTGCTCCCGCCGGTCCTTGTCGGAGTACAACAGCTGGCCTGCGTTGGGCCCCACCGGCGCGGTGCCGGCGAGCGCATCACTGCGCAGTTGGCCCTGGCGCACGGTCAGCAGTCGTTCGGGGGAGGCTCCGAGCAGGGCGGGGCCATCGGCCTGCTGCCAGAGGAAGCGGCAGCTGCCCGGCTGGCGCTGACGCAGCTGCGCCAGCAGCCGCAGGGGATCGAGCGGTTGGGCCAGCTGCAGCTGCTGGCGCACGGCGAGCACCAGCTTGCGCAATTCACCGGCCTCCACCAGCTCCAGGCCCCGCTCCACCACGGAGCGGTAGCCCTCCTGCCAGGCAGAGCCACTGCGCACAGCGGGGCCGGAGGCGTCACTGGAGGCAGCGCAGGGATCGGCCGGGAGTTGGGTCAGTCGCGCGGCCTGCTCCCATAGTTCCTCGGCCAGGGAGCGGGCGCTCACTTCGCCGCCGAGGGTGCGCTGCAGCCGCAGCCAGCAGTGGCGCCCCTGGCGGCTCAGCTGCCAGCGGGGCAGCACGGCCTGCACGCCCGGAACACCATCGCCCTCCTGCAGAGGGCTGCGAAGAAGGAGAACGCCAGCAGTACCCGCGGCCGCGCCAGTGGCGGGCAGCTCTGGGGGGCGGCCAGTCGTCCCAGGCTCACGGCACTGAAGCGCTGGGCCAGCTCAAAGCGGCGTGGGCCGCTCAGCTCAAGGCTGTTGCAGCGGCCGCTGGCGGCCAGGCAGAGGCCGGGAGCGCTGTCCCACAGAAATCGAAAGCGCTCGCCCTGATCGAGCTGGCTGAGCAGCGCCATGGGGTCGCGCCCCGTCAGGGGCAGCGCCAGGCTGAGTACGCCGTCACCATCGAGTCGGCGAGCGCCTTCGGCCGCTGCCGCCAGCAGATCGCTGAAGCTGGTTGTGACGCGGGATGGAGCCTGCACCCTGGGCGGGCTGAAGCGGCTGCTCAAATGTATGGGCCTTCCTGCGCCGCCAGTTGCCCTTGCCCGCGTCCGAGCCTCAGGTCGTCGCAAGCCTTCATGCCGATCCGGCCCAGCGGCGGCGGCTGTGGAAAGCGGCGATCAAGTGGCCGATGTACTCGGTGGCGGTGATGCCGGTGCTGTTGGCGGCCGGCTGGCGCGCCGGGCAGGCTCTGGCGGTGCGTGTCGACCAGCTGCTGCTGTTTCTGCTGGCGGCGGTGCTGTTGTTGGCTTGGGAAAACCTGGCCAATGATGTGTTTGATGCCGAGACGGGCGTGGACACCCACGGCAAGCCCCATTCGGTGGTGAATCTCACCGGTCGGCGCGACCGTGTGTCGCTGCTGGCCAACGGTGCGCTGCTGCTGGGTTTGCTGCTGATGGCACTGGTGGCGCTGCGCAGCAGCCCTGCGGTGCTGGCGTTGGTGCTCGCCTGCTGCGGCATTGGTTATGCCTACCAGGGCCCGCCCCTGCGCCTGGGTTATCGGGGCCTGGGTGAGCCCCTCTGCTGGATTGCCTTCGGCCCCCTCGCCACGGCCGCGGCCCTGTTGGCTCTGGCACCGGCGGGTGAGGGGGCCGTGCCCTGGCGGGCGGCTCTGGAGCTGGGCAGCGGCCCCGCACTGGCCACCACGTTGGTGCTGTTCTGCTCCCATTTCCATCAGGTGGAGGAGGACGCTGCCCACGGCAAGCGCTCACCCGTGGTGCGTCTTGGCACCGGGCCGGCGGCCGCGCTGATCCCCTGGTTTGTGGCGGCCACGCTGGCTTTCGAGTGGGCGCCGGTGCTGGTCCGGCAGTGGCCGCTCACGGCCCTGCTGGGGGGGATCGGGCTGCCACCGGCCCAGGCCCTGATCCGTCTGCTGCGCCAGCACCATCGTGAGCCGCAGCGGATCGTGGGCAGCAAGTTTCTGGCTCTGCGCTTTCAGGCGCTGAATGGTTTGGGTCTGGCGGCTGGTCTGGCCCTCGGTCGTTGGCTGGGATGAGCCCGCCGGGCCTGCTGCAGCTGAGCTGGCGGCCCTATCGCTTTGTTTTGCCGCGCCGCCTGATCACCAGCCGC